>DASXEJ010000141.1 GCA_036490175.1 Pirellulales bacterium
CCTGTCGCTGCACCCTAGGGCACAGCATAAAGAGCGCCAGCGGATTATGATCGGCGACGAAAAGCCCCGACGGGGAGCCGGAAGGCGCGTGGAAAACTGATATACTTGCAGTGCTTCTAATCTTCGTCGTTGCGGCCGCCGCGACTCTTTCTTTTCTCTGGTGACTGGCCTGAGCTAGCCAGCCGCCTAAGCGCGCATAAATTGCCCCGGTCCGAGTTTCAGCGTCTCTAGGATGGCAGAGGTGACGCGGCCCATATCCTCGATCTGACCGTGGGGCCCTGCGGCTTGGCATCGGATCAATTTTATTGCGTCGGCAGGATCCGCCAGAGCGACGATGTATGAAACCGCTTCCGTATCGCTGCGGTGAGTACTCACCCTTATTAGCCGTCCGGGTTCGCGCATGGGCCTCATCCTTCCAACGGACCTTGATGCCAATCTTGGCCGCGGCGGCTACACCCGTCAGAAAGTAACGGGCAGCGCGCCCACGGAACAATACGCAGCTTTCAAACTTAGGTTTTTATGCCACCTCGCAGTCAGGTAAAAAGGCCGCTAATTCCAGAACCTTCACCGCGTTTTATCCGGTGGAGCGCGACAGCGGCCGCCCTGATAATTGTAGTGATGATCGGCTTCAGCCTTGGCACTAGCTGGAGCGGCTCAGCCCAGTCGAACGGGCCGCAATCATCATCATCAGAGTAGGCGGGGTTATGGTGCCAGCCGGCCATCCGCCCTTAAGCCGCTGCTAACTGATTTGCACCATCGTCCTTTGCGGGACAGTTGGCACTCTGTTTGCGTTTTCCATCTGAACCGAGCCCCGGCGCTTTCGTAGTTGCGCAGGCGTCGGGGCTCCGCTCTACTCACGAATGCGCGGCCCTGATCGCTCCACTATGACGTTGGTCACCCTTATTTGCGCGAACTGCCGCCATATCGGTGCGGCCAAGGCGTTGCGACTACCAATGCTGTTGTCGTGCTCAATGTGCGGCGATCGGCGGCTTATTCAGAAGGGCTTCAAGATCAAGAACCGCTGGACAGAGGCTATATCCCCGACGAAGTCGCGCGACGAGCCCCAGCTCACTATACAAAGCCGGCCGGGTCGACGATTGGGTCAAAACCGAAAATCCGGCGGCCCGGCAGTTAAACGGGCGGCGGAGTGTCGGTGAGCGACGCCGCGGGCCGCGCTGGGCGATCCTTCTCTGGATCTTGCGAATAGGGCAGCGCCAGCTCTTCCACCCGACCAGACCAAGTCGTCTTCATTGCAACTCACCGCAATTGCCAATCCCATCTCGTGAAGGTGACTGCGTCGATAGCAGAACAGAGCGAGCATCGCTCTTGTGTCCGGAGGCACAGTTGCCACGAGCACAGGCAGGCCCTGCTTGCTGCTGCGGTATAGTTCACCGAATAATTCGTCTCCAACGGGACATAGGTCCTCTTCAAGCCCAAACATCCAACCTCCAGGCGTTGTGTAAAAACTCGCAGGTGGTGCGACGCGTACTCAGGTGTCGAGAACTCGAGCAGGTAGTTTGCCGTCGCCCTGACAAATCCACGTCTCACTCTTTGTCCAATGGTGCGTGTTACCGCACGCAGGACAGTGCATCAGGGACAGCACTTCCGGGAGAGCAATAAAAGTGTCGATGTCGGTCTCAATCCCCGTCGAAACGAACTGATGTGTGCGAGCGCACGCAAGCATGATGTGGAGCATGAGAGTTCTCCTCTGCTCCCCCCACCGCTTCAAGCCTGTCTGCTAAAGATTAAGTAAAAATTAACGCTAATTACCCAACCGCCTAGCGGTCCGGACCATGGCGTCGTCGGGGATCAATGACTTTACGCATGGCGTCGACCCGACTGAGGTCGAATCAGACGCACTTGATCCCGCTTAGCCTGCGAAGCAACGACACCATCACCCGGCAATTAATCGCAGGAACTGGCCCGCGCTTCGGCAGCGAAGCGCGGGCCTGCTTTTTGGTCAAAAATTATATTTGTATGACCCGCCGCCTCACTGCCCGCTGCGAGCAACGAAGTTTCCGGCTCGCCTTATGCGCCGGGCCTTTGGCCGCGCAGCGTCTTTACCACTGGCGGCGGCTTCGCTAGCTTGATCCCAGCTGTTTGGGGCGGGAGCAGCCGAACTCCTAGCAGGCGACCGCAGCAAGGCTGCCATCGGCGGGCGCTAAACTTCCTGCACGCGGTGGTCGCCCAAACAACAAAAATTCAAACATTTGTTTCAAGCTCGGGCAACGATGCGAACACATCGAGCGGTTGCCAGATGGGCGCGCCGTGCCAAACCATCGACAGGGCCCTGTCGGTTACAGTTGCGGGCGGAGCAGTCGTTTGCCTTGATACAGGATCTTTCAACGTTTCGCCCATCAACATTACACAAGCCGTCACCATCGATTGTCATGACCGACTTGTAGCCGCCATACCGTCAACAGAGCCTTGTGCAGAGGACGGCATCGTCATAAACGCTCCGGGCGGCGTCGTTACGCTTCGCGACATCAACATCTCTGGCTCACCCACCAGCCTGTCGGACCAGCCGATTTGCGGCCAAAACGGCATTCACATTGAAGCGGCCGCGGTTGTGAACCTCGAAGATTGCGTGACCGAGAATTGGTCGCAAAGTGGCATCAGCGTAACGACCTCGGCCAATATGGTTCTCAACGTCAGAAACACCACCATCAGAAACGTCGCCAACGGCATCAGCTTTGCACCAACCGGGGCGCCGTGAACGGATCGATCGATCGGACCATGATCGCAAAAATGTCAGGGGATGGCATCACGACCAATGGCGGCTCCGTCTTTTTCACGGTGACCGGTTCTGTGATCGCCAACGCGGCCGGCGTCGGTGTCAATTCGGGCGGCGCCGGTACCGTGCTGGACATCGACTCATCCTCCGTCTCAAACAACCATACGGCCTTCGCGACGGCGGGGGGCGTCATCCGCATTTCCCGCAACGTGATCTACGACAACACTACGAACTACTCGATCTCGGGCGGCGTGATCGCCACCAGCGGCGACAACAAGGTGGCGGTCAACGGCTCGACCGTGCCCAACGGGACCATTACGCAGCAATGAGAGGTAGCGGCCTTCTAACTCCGCCACAACAGGCTCGGCAGCTTCGCTATGTTGGCAGCGATGCGCCGGGCCTCGTCGCGTGCCAGCAGCTTCGGCACCGTCGCTGGCCCTGTCAGGGACGATCCAGCGTTGCGCGAGGTCCGCCAGCTTGGCAGTCTTTGCCAATGGCATCAAAACACCCGGCACCAGCTGACAAGCACGTCGGCATGCGAATACGGGAACAGCGGCTCGCGCTGAGTCTGACGCAGCAACAATTGGCCGACAAGGTCGGTGTCGCCGTGCAGCAGATTGGCAAATACGAGAGAGGCGACAACCGGGTCAGTGCCAGTCGCCTGCAGCAAATCGCGGTCGCCTTGAGGGT
>DASXEJ010000142.1 GCA_036490175.1 Pirellulales bacterium
AGCAACTCGTGCAGCAGCGTCGTGCCCGAACGCCAATGACCCAGAATGAATAACGGCGGGAAATCAATCCGCTTCTTGACCAGCCAGCCCACCACGATCCATTGCCAGCAGCGATAGGCCGAATGGAACAGACTGAAGGCAGTGACCATCGGCAGTGCATACCACTTCTGCCAAGGCAGGTGGCAGCGGTTCTTGGTTATCATCCGCATCCAACCCGGGAAATTCATGCCGTCCCAGAACATGGGCATCCATTCCCGTTCCTTGGACTGTTTCTGCGGCTTGGTAGCGGCAACCGGGTCCACCCGCGAATCCTTTTTCATGAGTTGGGCAAGAGTCGTGGTATTTAGAATGCTGCCAGGCCGCCGTCAGGGAACGCTGGGAGAGTATCCAGATGCCTGCCGACAAGCGCACAGCCGATTGTGGTCAACTAGGCGCCTATCGTACCTCTGCGGGGCGGCCGGCGACAAGCGACATTGGCACGTGGCTTGGTAGTTTAAGCAATTAGCTCATGGACACTTGCGAAAAATATTGGCTGAGCACCATGGAGAGTAGCTGGACGCTTTCGAATTGTTAAACCGCCCTAGACATTGGGGGGGCATTTGATTAATGTCGCCCCCCTTCACTTCACCGTTTTCTGATTCATTTCCAAGCTCTGCGAACGCGGGAGCAATCCGTGTCATCTGGACCTGGTCCAGGCGCCGGCACCGCCAGTGTGCTGATGCGCCTGTCCTCACTGATTTTGCCGGTTGGGCTCGTGGCGAGCCTGCTGGTCGTCTTGGTGCCAATGCCCCCGGCATTGATGGACCTGTTGTTGTCGGCCAACATCGCCGTGGCCGTCATCATGCTGCTTACCACGGTCTACGTGCGGACCCCGCTCGAATTCAGCATTTTTCCCTCGTTGCTGCTGGCCACGACTTTGGGCCGGCTGGTGTTGAATATCGCTACGACACGTTTAATTCTTACGCGCGCGGCCACTCATGGTCTGGATGCGGCCGGCGGCGTCGTCCGCGCCTTCGGAGAGTTCGTCGCCGGAGATCGCGTCGTCGTGGGACTGGTGATCTTCCTGATCATCATCGTGATTCAGTTCGTCGTGATCACCAAGGGCGCCACCCGTATTAGCGAAGTAGCCGCCCGATTTATCCTCGATGGCATGCCCGGCCGGCAGATGGCCATTGACGCCGATTTATCAGCCGGCGTGATCGACGAAAAGCAGGCCCAACGCCGCCGCAGCGACGTCACGCGCCAGGCGGATTTCTTTGGCGCTATGGACGGAGCCAGCAAGTTTGTCCGCGGTGATGCCATAGCGGGTATTGTCATCATTCTCATCAATATCGTCGGCGGCTTGTTTATTGGGGTTGTCGAATCAGGCATGAGTGTGAGGACTGCCGCCGAAGTATTCAGCAAGCTCACGATCGGAGACGGTCTCGTCACCCAGGTGCCAGCATTTCTGATTTCCATTGCCGCGGCACTGCTTGTTACTCGCAGTACCGAAGAGACCGATTTACCGGCTCAATTTATTCGCCAGTTGTTCACAGGCCCCGAAGCGCTGATTGTTACGGCCGTCTTTCTGGGATTCCTGACATTTACAAGATTACCGCTGTTGCCGCTCTTGCTGATTGGTGGCATTTGTGTTGCTGTGGCGGTCTCTTTGCAGCGTGGCCGCCGTCGCGCCCGAGATGTTGCTGCCCAGCAGTCGTCTACCGAAACGAAGCAAGTCGAGCAGCGCGTCGAGCAATACCTGGCCATCGATCCCATGGAAATCGAAATCGGCATCGGCCTGATCCGGCTCGCCGATCCGAAACGCGGCGGCGATCTGTTGGGTCGCGTGCAGCGCGTGCGCCAGGCGATTGCAGCCGAGATCGGCATCGTGATGCCCAAGGTGCGCATACGAGACAATACCCGGCTTGACCAGAACCAATATCAGATCAAAGTGGCCGACGTGCCCGTGGCCGATGGGCATATTCGGCCCGGAATGCTGTTAGCGATTCCCACTGCCGACGTCACGGAGTCAATCGCCGGCGCGGCAACTCACATTACGGCCTTCGAGAAGACAGGAGTTTGGGTCGAACAGGGACAGCGTCGCGATGTCGAGACACAAGGCTATACCGTGTGGGATCCGGCCACCATTGTTACCCACCATTTGACGGTAGTGGTTCGAAAACACGCGGCAGATTTGCTCACGCGCGATGCCACTCGCCACCTAATTGACGAGCTGAAAACCACGGCGCCGGCAGCGGTCGACGAGTTGATTCCCGGTCTCATGAAGCTGGCGGAAGTGCAGCAGGTCTTGCATCTGTTGCTACGCGAAGGGGTATCGATACGCCACTTAGGGTTGATTCTCGAGACATTAGGCGATTGTGCCCCGCGGACCACGGACTCTCTGGCCCTGGCCGAGCTGGTCCGCCAGCGGCTGGCACGGAGCATTTGTGCGCGTTATCGAGACGGCGAGCATCGATTGCGCGTTCTGACGCTCGACCCCGAGCTAGAGGATCGGATTCGCGCCAGCTGTGAACAGACCGATAGCGGAATTACCGTGAGGATGCCGCCGCCGGCACGCGATGCCATTTGTCGGCTCATCCGCGAGGAGGCCGAAAACCTGGTTCGCGAAGATCATCCGGCGGTGGTCTTGGTGAGCCCGCAAATACGTGTTCCTCTCAAGCAAATTACGGCCGCTGGGTTGCCAAACCTGGTCGTACTGAGCTACGCCGAGATTACACAAGATACACATGTCGATTGCCTGGCGATGATCACCGACGCAGTCGGCGTGGCTGCCTGAAAATGTGGTGCCAGCAGACTTCTTTTTGTTGAATACGGGAGATTTCGTGGAAACCCACGGAGTGAATATGGAGATCAAAACCTATCGCGCCAGCACGATGCAAGAGGCATTGCGCCTGGTGCGCGCCGATCTCGGGCCAGGAGCAGCCGTACTCCACACGCGCGAGGCTCCGCTGAGCCGATTCTTGGGATGGGTCCCCGGCATGCGGCGGATCGAGGTGACCGCATCCAACGACGTCGTCGTGCCGGCTCGCTTTCCGCTGAGTGGTCATTCACGCGCGGCCCGAGGACGGTCGCTCGCCGACGACGAGACGGCGACGGCCTCCCCGACGGTGGACGTGGCCAGTCAGCTGGCCGAGCTACAGACCATGGTCGAGGATCTTTGTCGGCGCAGTCGCGGTACAAGCCAGCCGGAGCTGCCAGAATCGCTTTTCGGCCTATATGCCGAGTTCATCGACGGAGAAATGCCCGAAGATCTGGCCCGCGACCTTGTCGAACGGGTCCGGCTTCAAACACCGCCACACGAGTTGGACGATGCCGCGGCCTTGCGCTTGCGTGCGGCAAAGATTGTCGAATCAGATATCACGGTAGCCCCGCCGATCAGCGTAACAAATGGACGTTGCCGCGTCGTGGCTTTAATCGGACCCACCGGTGTCGGCAAGACCACGACGATCGCCAAGTTGGCTGCCAATTTTCGTTTGCGCGACAAATGGAATGTGGGCCTGATCACGGTCGACACTTACCGGATCGCGGCCGTCGAACAGTTGCGCACCTACGCCGATATCATCGATTTGCCGATGCAGGTCGTAAACACGCCGCGCGAAATGCGCGAAGCGGTCGACCGCTTCGCGCAGATGGATCTAGTTCTGGTTGATACGGCCGGCCGTAGCCCACGCGACGAAATCAAGATTCGCGAACTGCGTGCGCTGTTATCCGAGGCGCGCGCCGACGAGGTACACCTGGTGTTATCAAGCGCTGCCAGTGCCGCCAGCTCGACGGTCACCGTCGAACGATTCGCCCCGGCCGGCGCCACGGCACTGATCCTTACCAAATTGGATGAGGCGAGTGGCCTCGGGCACCTGCTGCCGATGGCTCGCAACGCGCGATTGCCGTTAAGTTACCTGACTAACGGGCAGAACGTGCCAGACGATATCGAGTCGGTCGACGCGAACCGCTTGGCGCAAACCGTGTTAGGCGGTGCGTTCCAGCATTGAGCGGTCCTACAGAAGCGATTTCCGATGTCGATTTGCCTGTCTACGGACAAGCACAATGAGCCGTGTAGAGAGATGTCCAATGCGACCGTCCTAAGGCACGGTGTAGGCTACGCAAACGAGCCCTGGTTTTTTGTAAACACAAGAATTTAAGAGGAATTGTTCGCAGTGGTGCCGGATCAGGCTTTTCGCCTTAGAACGCTTATGCACGCAGGCGGTCGTAGGGTTGATGCTGCGCCTGCTGGTGCGCCGCGGCTAGTGGCCGTTGCCGGTGGGAAGGGCGGAGTCGGTACGACGACGGTTGCCCTGAACCTGGCCGCCGCCATGGCACGCGACGGACGGCGCACAATGCTGGTCGACGCCGACCCGCAGCGCGCGGATGTCGCCGCGCTCGCCGGTGTGTGCGATGGACATTGCCTGGCTGACGTACTCTCTGGCACTCGTTCGTTGCACGAGGCCATGCAGCTCGGCCCGGCCGGAATCCAGATCTTGCTGGGCCGCTGGGGAGCGCATGCTGCACTGGATTGGTCGGCACACGCCCAGGAACGATTCATTTACGATTTGCGCACCCTGGGCCCGCATGTAGACATGATTCTGCTCGACCTGGGGAGTGTCGTTGACGCCACGACACGGCACTTCTGGAAGGCCGTCGACGAAGTCGTGCTGGTCACGACGGCTGACAATGTCGCGGTGATGAACTCCTATGCGACAGTAAAGACGCATGCCGACGCATCCCAGCCGCTGCGCATTGCTTCACTGGTGAATCAGTCCACTGATCTATCGGCCGCCCAGGACGCGCACATGCGATTGCAGCGTGCCTGTCGGAGGTTCCTCGGTGTCGAGGTGCGCGCGCTCGGCTCGATACCGCAGGACTCTGCCGTGCTGGCGGCTGCTGCCAACGCACGACCATTTGTCGTCCAGGCCCCCGCCTGCGCCGCGGCGCAAGAGCTGGCGCGGTCGGTCGATAGGCTCGCCGTGGCAAAGACCCACAGACAGGAAAGAAAAGGATTTACTCAACCGCAACGCGGCTAGTGGCCGATAACTGTATCGCTTTGAGCAACTTTGACAAACTGTAGCGGTCACCTCGGATTTAGGGGCGCGAAGCACCGACCAGGTGCCAAGCGACCGATGATGAGTGGGCTCCGACCGAGCCTTTTACGACTCGTGCCGGGAACTAGTTCTGCACATCTAAACGGGTCTGCCGCTCAAGCAAACGCGCTCCGTAGATAAATCGACCGTGTGAGTTGCCTTCGACCGGCGATGGATTGCCGCTCGTGGCATCACAATTTCCGAATACGTCGCTCGCCTGATTCATGGAGGATGGCATGGTAACGACAGTGGCTGCTGAAGAAGTCACCCAGATCTGGGAGTCTTTCAAGGCAGACCCCAATAATCAGGACCTACGCAACCGACTCGTCGAAATGTACTTGCCACTGGTCAAGTACAACGGCGAGCGCATCTGGTCTCGCCTGCCCGAAGGGGTCGAGCTGGATGATTTGGTCTCGGCGGGCGTATTTGGCCTGATGGACGCGATCGACGCCTTCGACCTGACGCGTGGCGTGAAATTCGAGACCTATTGCGTGCCGCGCATTCGCGGTGCCATGCTCGACGAGCTGCGCACGATGGATTGGGTGCCTCGACTGGTGCGCTCCAAGGCCAGCAAGCTGAACGAGGCCATCAAGACGCTCGAAACCAAGATCGGTCGGCAGCCAACTGAATTGGAACTTGCGCAGCACATGACCATCAGCGTGGCCGAACTCGAGAAAATGATCCTCGACGCCAACGCTGTGAACCTGATCAGTCTTAACAAGAAGTGGTACGAGACGGACAGCTACAAGGACGTGCGCGAGATCGACATTCTGGAAGACAAGAAGGGCGAAGACCCGACCCGCCGCATCCAGAAGAACGACTTGATGCGGCTCGTGACGAAAGGGCTCAACCGCAACGAGCGGCTCATCATCATCCTCTACTACTACGAGGAGCTGACGATGAAAGAGATCGGCGCCACTCTCGATCTTTCCGAGAGCCGCGTGAGCCAGATGCACAGCTCGATCGTGCAAAGGCTGCAGAGCCAGCTGGAACGCCGCCGGCCGGAGTTCAGCACGTAATAGAACGACCAGTGCAAAATGGCGAATGATTAATGTCCGTGTCAGGTCGTGCCCCAGCGGTCGACGCTCGGCAAGGTTCATTTATCATTTGTCATTTCACTTAACGATCGTGCCAAAGTAGACCAGGATCACCAGCACGGCGATCGTTAGTCCCATCATGGCCACGATCACCCGGTCATTCAGATATTCGACCACCGTCTTCGTCGCCAACTCTTTGCCCGAGCCGAAATCGTGGCCGCACCATTCGCAGCGACGGTAATACGTCGGCTCGAACGGTTCGTCGCAGGTGTGGCACAGTAGCAGGCGTCCGGCCCGTTCGCCGCTGGCGGCCGGAGGCTCGTCGGCCGTGCTGAAATCCGCACTGGCCGTTTCGCAGTAGGGGCAGACGGTCATCCGCCCGTGGCCACACTGCGGGCACGAGGGCCGTACCTGATCCTCGCAGTCGTGATGGTTGATACTCATGCCCTGCCGTGAGTCGGCCACGATCGTGGGGCACTTGCCGATCTCGGCGTTGCTTGGTTCGCTGCTCGGCTCGTTCTCTTCGATCTTGAACTCAGCCACGATGTGGCGAGCGGCCTCGGCATCGTCCGCTGAGACAAATACCCGTGGCGGAATCACTGCGGGCAATAGCTCATTGGCCCCATAGCGGAGGGCTTCGTTGTCGATGTACGACTTGATGCCGGCCTCGGTCAGCCGATTGCGCACCATATACGCCAAACCCGGCCGGGCGTCAGCAAAAACCGCCACCTGATCGTCGTTGATAGACATGCAAGGATTCTACGACTCCCGCAGTTGGAAGAGTAGTGTCATATCTTTTCGAGTAATACTCGCTTGACCGCGTATCCGCTATTGATCAGTCGCCGCGGCTTGCGATGCGATAAGCTGCCCCCGTTACTCCTTGACCATGCGCATCACCCACGCGGGCGGATGCTGAGGATGCTCAGGGCATTATCTACGCCGCCGGCTTCAGCATCAGCGTATGCACCACCGCGCCCGGCATGAACGGCTCTGGCTTCCCTTCGGCCCAGTCTTCGTGCTCGTCGCGATAGTGGGGCGACAAGGGGTGGCCGCTTTGACCACACGGCATGTGCATGTACCCATCTTGCTCATGGCCGGGTGAGACGGCCATTCGTTGCGAGGCACCCATGGCCGGCGCCTGAATTCGCGGCATGTTTTCCGAATCTCCCGGCAACGCCTGGGCCGGCATGTCGAGCCAGATTGCCAAGGACGGCACCGCCAGGCTCAGCGGGTGTTGGATGCGGGTCGTATTGTGGTTGCCCCATGTGTAATCGGCCAGCGTCGCGCCGGGCTGTGGGGTGGCGCGAGACTTGATCGTGTAACCGTCCAAGGCCGATTTGCCTCCCTGGGCCTCGGCGATCACCGCGTCGGCTGCGGCCAGTAGTAGGTCGTCCCAGCTTTTGAAACGCGGATCGATCAGATGTTCTGGTCGCTCGGAAACTAGTCGCCACACTGGGCCCTCGGTGCGGTCGAGGTGCGCGATCGCGAAGTTCTTGTCCGCCAATTTGCACGGCGTCACCAGCACGTCTGACAGTTGCGCCACCAGCCGGTGCCGGAATGTCCGTACGGCGCGAAACCCGACCGAATCCACTGCCGCATGCCCACCCCAGTTTTCAACCTGCTTGCGCAAGTCGCCGCGCTGAGGGTTATCGGCAATCACTTCCGGCGATAATAGGTCTAACAGCAACGTGCGCCAGCGCTCGAGAAACACAGCCCGATCGTCCAATTGGATCCTCAACATGTCTGCCTCGGTTGCCGTATCGACAGCACGCAAGTCATCGCGAATCTGTTGGGCGCGGGCACCCAAGTCGTAACCGCCGTCCCCCACAGTGGCCAGCATGTCGCCGCTGACGACCCGTGCATTGGCAGTCCACAGGCGTCCGTCCTCGGGATCGATCACGCGTGGATATTCTTCCGGTGCCAGCCAACCGTCCCAGCGATGCTGGCCGTCGGCCCAGGACGACGGAAGCCGGCCGTCGAAACCAACACGGCGCGGAATACGCCCCAGAATTGTCCAGGCAATCCGTCCCTGATCATCGGCCACGACAAGATTCTGCGCCGGCGAGCCGCTGAGGTTGGCCAGCCGCAGAGCTTCCTCCAGCGTTTTCGCCGATTCGATCTTCAGCAGTCCCATGTTCACCCCTGCTGGATCGTGCGCCACCCACCGTTGAGCCCGTGGGCGGCCTTCCTGGTCTTCGTCCATGAGCGGTCCCCAAATGGTCGTTACCACTTCGAGCGTTTCATCGGGGGAACCAGCCACGTGAATCACTTCCGTGTGATGCTCAAACTTGCGCGGGCCGTCGGGCGTGAGGTAAGAGTCCTTGTCGTTCGGATCGGGTTCGACGATTACCACGTCGACCCAATCACCTTCGCTATTGGTGAATCCCCAGGCTACGTGGCCGTTGCTTCCCACAACGATGGCCGGAGTACCAGGCAGCGAAACGCCCGTCATATGTTGCTCGTCGCCCGTGCCGTCGTTGCCACGCCAAACCAACGAGGTGCGATACCACACGTGGGGAACGCGAATTCCCAGGTGCATGTCATCTGCCACCATTGCGCGTCCATCTGCAGTTCGTTTACCTGACACTGCCCAGTTGTTGCTCCCAAGATGCACGGGCGTCTCGGGCAAGGGGGCACCGAGCGGAAGCAATTGCGCGCGCGCCACGGCATCAAGCTTGCGGGTGTCGAATACTTCTGGACCCGGAATGCCCGGCGTGGCAAACGCCTCACCATCTATCGGCGCATCCCATTCGGTGCCGCGCGGCGCGAGAAAATCGAACACCTCTTCGGGCAGTATGTCGTGCATCAGGCCCAGCGTGGCCTCATCGCGGTAATCCTCCCCCTGCAGGTCGAGGTACATCGAGAACATGACCAGCGCCGAGTCCTCGGGCTTCCACGGCGCCGGCTCGATGCCCAAAAGGAGATACTCAAATGGCTTCGCCTTCAACTTGGCCAGCCCGGCATTGACTCCGGCGGCGTAGGCATTGAGCAGCGCCAACTCGTCCGTTTCCGACGCAGAGAGCAGCCGCTGTGCCACATCGCGGAAGCGGTGAACCCGGACGCGCCGATCGGCCTCGAGCACTGCTGGCCCAACCAATTCTGCCAATTCACCCGCCGAGTTGCGCCGCAATAAATCCATCTGAAAAAATCGATCCTGGGCGTGTACAAAGCCCAAAGCAAATGCCACGTCCGTGCGCTTGTCGGCACGAATCGTGGCGATGCCGCGGCCATCGCGCTCGATCGTGGCGGGACCGGAGACGCCCGTTACCTGGACTTCGCCGTCGAGCAGCGGCAGGCTGGCTGCGACCTTTTGCTGGGCCCACCATCCGACTCCGACCATGACTACGATGAGCAGCACCACGATCGCGGCCACGACTTGCAATATGCGCTTGCGCATCGGCAATAACACCCTCTGACTCGAGTGATCCAAGATAGAGAAAGAGCTGGAAACGCGCGAGGAGCCCCCGGCGTCATTCTCAGTCAGTCTCTGGGCTGCTGCAAGGGTCGACCTCGACTTCTGAAACGCCAAGAGGCCCGGCCCGCTGGATTGAGCGCGCCGCTTGATTTACAGTGGGGCATGAGACGAGGCCCACCTGCGACTCTCCACCCCTGCCTGCCCCGGGAGTTGATCATGCTCGCGACGATCCCTTCGTGCCGCGCTGTTATTCTGTCTGCGGCGTGTTGCTACGCCCTAATAGTCTCACCAGTGCAAGTGTGGGCTGATCCGACTCCTGGCGCCCCGAGTGTGTTGCCCGTGGACAAGGTCCCCAACGACGCCCGGTTAGCCCCGCTCAAGGATCTTAATGGCGAGTTTCCCTTTCACGTTCCCGACAGCGAGGCCCATTGGCAGGAACGTGCCAAGGATGTCAGACGGCAAATTCTGGTTTCGCAGGGGCTCTGGCCCATGCCGGAACATACGCCTGCGAACGCCGTCATACACGGCAAGGTCGATCGCCCCGAGTACACGGTCGAGCGCGTTTATCTGGAAAGCTATCCTGGCCATTTTGTCACCGGCAGCTTGTACCGACCGAAGGGGCTGAGCGGCAAATTGCCCGGTGTCCTCTTTCCGCACGGTCATTGGCAAGACGGTCGTTTTCACGACGCCGGCGAGAAAGTCGTCCGCAAGCAACTCGTCGAAGGAGCGGAACGTTTTGAATTAGGCGCGCGCAGCCCTCTGCAGTCGCTATGCGTTCAGCTCGCCCGCATGGGCTGCGTGGTGTTTAGTTACGACATGGTGGGCTACGCGGACAGCAAGCAGATTTCGTTCGACGTCGCCCACCGCTACATGAAGCGACGTCCGCAAATGGAAACCGCCGAGAACTGGGGCTTCTTCAGCCCGCAAGCAGAGCTTCACTTGCAATCGATCATGGGACTGCAAACCTACAACTCGCAGCGGGCGCTGGACTGGTTTTGCACGTTGCCTGACGTTGATCTTGAACGGATCGGCGTCACCGGCGCGAGCGGTGGCGGCACCCAAACTTTCGTCCTGTGCGGTATCGACCCGCGCCCTGCCGTGGCATTTCCTGCTGTGATGGTTTCCACCGGCATGCAAGGGGGCTGCACGTGTGAAAACGCTCCGTTGTTGCGTGTGGATACCGGTAACGTTGAGTTTGCGGGATTGTTCGCTCCGAAACCTTTGGGCATGACCGGCGCCGACGACTGGACCAAAGAGATCAGCACCAAGGGGCTGCCCGAATTACAAAAGCTGTACGGCCTGTTCAAGAAGCAGAATCTCGTGATGGCCAAGTCGCTCAACCATTTTGGCCACAACTACAACTATGTCAGCCGGGCGGTGATGTATAGCTGGTTCAACGGGCACTTCAAGCTCGACCTTGACGAGCCTGTTGTCGAAGAAGATTACCAACCTCTCACGATCGCCGAAATGACGGTGTGGGATGATGCTCATCCGCAACCTCCCTCGGGCGATGACTATGAACGTACATTGCTACGTTACATGACCGACGAGGCCGACAAGCAATTGCTGGCTCTCACGCCCAAGGATGCAACGAGCCTTGCCGAATACCGCCGCGTCGTCGGTGGGGCCGTCGACGTGCTGATTGGGCATCGTTTGCCCGCGGCGGCCGAGATCGAGTACGAAAACGTTGCCGAGAACAGTCGCGGAACTTACGTCGAGTATTTGGGGCTATTGCGCAACAAGGAACACGGCTCGGAGCTGCCCGTTCTGTTCTTCCTTCCCAATCAATGGAACAAGCAGGTCGTGATCTGGGCAGACGAAGCGGGCAAGGCCGGCCTGTTTGGCAGCGACGGCAGCCCCCAGCCTGCCGTGCGGGCCCTACTCGATGCCGGATGCGCGGTAGCCGGCGTCGATCTGCTGTATCAGGGGGAATTCAATGCCGATGGCGTCCCTCCGGCGAAAGCCCGCCGCGTAAAAAATGACCGCGCATGCTCGGCCTTTACCACGGGCTATAACCACACGGTGTTTGCCGAGCGCGTGCAGGATCTTCTTACACTCGTGGCCTTTGTGAAAAACCACGACCAGAAGCCCGAGCGCGTACACCTGGTGGGCCTCGACGGTGCAGGGGCTTGGGCCGCGGCTGCGCTGGCGCAGGCGGGCGATGCCGTCGACCGTGCCGCGATCGACACCGCCGGATTTCGATTTGCTAAGTTGACCGAGATCGACGACATCAATTTCTTGCCCGGCGCTGTCAAGTACGGCGATGTGCTAGCCTTCCTGGCACTTGGCGCACCTCATCCGCTGTGGTTGGCCGGCGAAAAAAACGAACTGCCGGAAATCGTCCGCGCCACCTACCAAGCGGCAGGGCAGGGGAGTGCTGTTACCGCGTATTCCGACGGTGAAGACAAAGAGGCGCCGGCCGCGGTCCAGTTCCTCTTAAAGAAATGAGCCGGGCCGTGGCTCCGCGGATTAGATTACGCGGCTGATTCTGACCGGCAAACTCAATTCAGTTCCGACGCTTCTTCCCAGTGCGGATAGAGCGCTTCTAGTGCCGCGCGCTCCGCGACAATGTCTGTCTGTAGTTGCCGCACGCGTTGTCCGTCGCGCAAGGCTTCGGGCGTGGCCAGTTCCGCGTGCAGCTGCTCCAGACGCTGCTCGCGTTGGAATATCTCGGTCTCGATGTCCGCTACTTTTCGATACGGAAACTTGCGCTTCGGCTTTGCCGCCTTATCGGCGCGTGCCGCTCGCTTGGGCGTCGATGTCTTCTTGTCCGACGTTTCGCTAGTGATCGTCGCGTCACCGGCGAGACCTTGCTCGACCAGGTGAAGATACGCGTCGTAGTTCCCGTCGATCACGCGGAAACGGCCCGGCTCGACCACCAGCAGATGATCGACAACGCGATTGAGAAAATAACGGTCATGACTGACCAGCAGCGCCGTGCCCTCGAACGCCGCCAATGACCGCTCCAGCGCATCGCAGGCCCACAGGTCGAGATGGTTCGTCGGTTCATCAAGAACCAGCACGTTGGCATTATCGGCAGCGAGCTGCGCGAGCGCCGCGCGGCTGCGCTCGCCCCCGCTGAGGCTGTCGACCCGTTGAAACACCGCGTCTCCTGTTAGTCCAAAGCGCGCGAGCAGCCCGCGACGCTGCGGCTCGTTGAATTGCTTGCCTGCCGGCCGAATGGCATCCACGACCGGCTGGTCGGCGTCCAGGCTGCGCAGCATTTGGTCGTGATAACCGACGCGCACGCGCGCTCCGGTGATGACTTGCCCCTTGTCCGGCTTTTCCTCACCAACCAGGCAGCGCAGCAGTGTCGTCTTGCCAGAGCCGTTGGGGCCGAGAATGCCCCACCGCTCGCCGCGCAAAATATCAAAGGACAGATCGTCAAATAGCAGCCGGTCGTAGGACTTGGTCACATGCTCGGCGCGCAGCACAATGTCGCCCGTACGGTCGGCCTGTGTAAAGCCCATCGGTGGGGCAGCAATCGTGCGTGGCGGGGCGACACGTTCAAGCCGTGCCAGCTTTTTACGCCGATCCTCTGCTTGCGCATGATTTTGCCCGTAGTGATTGCGCCGGATAAAGTCTTCGGTCTTGGCGATAAACTCCTGCTGCTTTTCGTAGGTACGTGCCTGCACTTCCAGGCGCTGCGCCTTTTGCCGCCAATAGGCCGAGAAGTTGCCCGTGTAGTCATCAACCGTCCCGCTAAACAGCTCGAGCGTACGGTTCGTCACTTTGTCGAGAAAGTAACGGTCGTGGCTTACCACGATCATGGCCTGTTCGCTAGCGGCCAGTAAACGTTCGAGCCACTGCGTCGCTTCCACATCTAGATGGTTTGAGGGTTCGTCGAGCAGCATGATGTCCGGCTCGCTCAATAACAGCCGGGCCAGCAGCAGTCGGTTATGTTGGCCGCCGCTGAGTTGCTCGACGGGCTGCCGAAAGTTTTCACGTGAAAAGCCCAAGCCTTCCAGCACCCGCTCGATTCGATGATCGATGTTATAGGCGTCCTGATGGTTTAACTCATGCTGCAGGCGGTCGTAGCGGGCGGCCAGCCGTCTGTGTTCCGTTGGATCGACGGCAACGCTCAATTGCTGCGCCGTCTGTTCGGCATCGCGCGCGAGCGCCGTAAGGCTCTCTAGCGCCGAGGCTGCCTCGTCCCATAGCGTCCTGCCCGGCACAATCGTGGGCTGCTGTTCCAGGTACTCCAATCGCGCCGAGGAGTGCAGCTCGACGCTGCCCGCATCGGCACTCTGACGGCCGGCGAGAATCGATAACAGCGTGGTCTTACCGGCGCCGTTCGGTCCGACCAGCCCGATTTTGTCGTTAGGCCGCACCTCGAACGCGACACCATCCAGAACTGGGTCTGGACCAAAGTGCTTGATGATGTTGACGACGTTGAGCAGGATCATGGGCGCGGAATCGAACGGCTGGCAAGACGTGACGAATTCGCAAGTCGGAACTATACGTCGTCACACCGCGTTCCGGGAAGGGCGGTGGTTGATCGGCAGTCGACCGATCGCATGGCGGTAACTATAGCAAATCTGGCACGTTGAATGTGTCAGGAAGTACCTTGTTTACCCCTCGCATCGCGCCCTGACCATTATGAGACCGTTATGGGCCGCCCTTTGTGCCAAGCGGCACCCAGGACTAAACTGCAAGTGTGGGCAATAGTGTAGGTCGTTGTGCGAGCCGGATATGAAGAAACGAACCTCGGGCGGTGGCTGGCAGGCCATTCGCTATACCTTCTACAAAGCCCGCCAGGCCGGCGGCCTCTGGAAGCTGTGGAAGGCCATGCGCTCGCGCAATGCTTGCAAGACCTGCGCTTTGGGAATGGGGGGGCAGGCTGGCGGCATGGTCAATGAAGCGGGACGCTTTCCCGAGGTCTGCAAAAAGTCGTTGCAGGCCATGGTCTCGGACATGCAGGGAGGTATCGGCCCCGATTTCTTTTCAACTTACTCGATGGCGCAGCTGCAAAGATTCTCGCCACGCGAACTCGAGAATTGTGGTCGGCTCACCCAGCCGGTGCGCCACGCTCGCGGCGAGAACTATTATCAAACGATCTCCTGGGACGAATCGCTGGCGAGGATCGCCGAAAAATTACGGGCAATCCGTCCGGACGAATCCTTCTGGTACACGAGCGGCCGCAGTTCGAATGAAGCCGGTTTCCTGGTGCAGCTCTTTGCCCGACTTTACGGCACCAATAACGTCAACAATTGCAGTTTCTATTGTCACCAGGCAAGCGGCGTCGGGCTGAACAATACCCTTGGCACCGGTACGGCGACGTTGGCGCTCGAGGACCTTGACCATGCCGACCTGGTATTCGTCATTGGGGGTAATCCGCCCAGTAACCATCCGCGATTGATGACCTCGCTGATGCACTTGCGCCGTCGCGGGGGTGAGGTGATCGTGATCAATCCGGTGCGCGAGATCGGGCTGGTGAACTTTCGCGTGCCCAGCAGCCCGCGCAGCATGCTGTTCGGCACCCCCATCGCCACCTTGTATGTGCAGCCCGACATTGGCGGCGACCTGGCGTTATTGACGGGCATTGCTAAACGAATTGTCGAGTTGGGAGCGGCCGACGAGACTTTCCTGCGCGATCATTGTCAGGGAGCGCCCGAATTACTTGCCCACTTGCGTCAACTCGACTGGTCCGAGATCGTAAATCGTAGCGGCGTCGCCAAGTCAGACATCGATGCGATCGCCGATCGCTATGCGCAGGCCAAGAATGCAGTCTTTGCCTGGACGATGGGCATCACGCACCATTTGCACGGCGTGCAAAATGTCGAGGCCATTACAAATCTGGCCCTGCTTCGCGGCATGGTCGGTCGGCCCCACGCCGGCTTATTACCCATTCGCGGCCATTCGAACGTACAGGGGATCGGTTCGGTTGGCGTCTCGCCAAAGCTAAAGGACGCGGTCTTCGAGCGGCTGCAATCCCATTTTGGCGTCACTCTGCCGACCACCGCAGGGCTCGACACTTTGGCCTGCATGGAAGCGGCCGAGGCCCGACGCCTGCGATTCGGCTTCTGTCTGGGTGGTAACTTGTTCGGCTCGAATCCCGATGCCACGTTCGCCGCCGGCGCGATCGACAAGCTGGGAATGATCGTGTACCTGAATACGACGCTCAATACCGGTCACGCGCATGGGTTGGCCGAGGAAACCATCATCCTGCCGGTACTCGCACGGGATGAAGAGCCGCAGCCGACGACGCAAGAATCGATGTTCAACTTTGTGCGTCTCAGTGATGGTGGGCCGGCGCGGCACGAAGGACCGCGCAGCGAAGTCGAAACGATCGCCGACCTGGCCGGTCGCGTGCTGGGGCCTGACCATCCTATCGATTGGCGCGGTATGCAAAACACTCACAGGGTTCGCGAGGCCATCGCGCAAATCGTGCCAGGATTCGAACAGATAGCCACGATCGATCAAACAAAGAAAGAGTTTCAGATCCCGGGGCGTACGTTTCACGTGCCGCGTTTTGCCACGCCCGACGGCAAGGCCCGGCTCAAGCTGCACGATCTGCCCGACCTTGCCGGCGGCAATGGCCACTTACGGTTGATGACAGTCCGCAGCGAAGGACAATTCAATACCGTGGTGTACGAAGATTTCGATCTTTATCGTGGGCAGGATCGACGCGACGTGATCTTGATGAATCCGGCCGACATCGAGCGGCTTGGCCTACGCGCCGAACAGCGCGTTACGATCTCCAGCGAAGTCGGGCGATTGCCGAACATCCTGGTCCGTTCCTTCGAGGAGATCAAGTCGGGCAATGTGCTGATGTACTATCCGGAAGCCAACGTGCTGGTGCCACGTCATGCGGACCCGGCTTCCAGGACCCCCGCGTTCAAATCGATTCTGGTGCGCGTCGAAGTTCCGGCGCGCGTGCTGACTGCGGTCTCGGTGTAAGACATTTCGGAATCGCCGCGGAGCCCGGAGCTGTGGTCGGACGGGCCAAGTACTTCTAGTTGAAGTGAATTGCGGCGCGGGGACGATTGGTTTCTCGACACGTTTAGAGGATTCATGGACAGAGAGTCGCAGTTCTTGTTTGTTACCTGCCAGGTGGGCGCCGAAGCGGCAGTGAAGGGCGAATTCGCCCGCCGCTGGCCCGACTTTCGCTTTGCCTACTCGCGTCCCGGCTTTCTGACGTTCAAACTGCCCGGGCAGCCTGCGTTGGCGGATGATTTTGATCCGCAATCGGTGTTCGCCCGCGCAACGGGATTCACGCTTGGCAAAGTCAAGGGCACGAATCAGGAGGAACTGGCCCGCGCGGCATGGCAGCTTGCCGAGGGGCGATCCTTCGCGCGTTTGCACGTCTGGCAGCGCGATCTGCGCGCCGCCGGAGATCATGGCTACGAGCCCGCCGCGAGCGATGCCGCTGCCTCAGCTCGTGCAGCCTTACTAAGCACCGTCCCCGCCCGGGCAGTGGTAATGAGTCGCGCCGACGCGATCGCAAAGCCGGGCGATTTGGTTTTGAATTGCGTACTGGCCAGTTCCGACGAGTGGTGGCTAGGCTTTCATCGGGCACGCCTTGGACCCTCTTGCCGTGCCGGCGGCCTCGATGATCTGGTGTTGCCCGAGAATGCCATTTCGCGTGCCTACTTGAAAATGGCCGAGGCCCTTGATTGGTCGCGGCTGCCGATTGCCGCTGGCCAGCAATTCGTCGAATTGGGCTGTGCCCCGGGAGGCAGTTGCCAGTTGTTGTTGGAGCGCGGCCTTCTTGTCACCGGGATCGATCCGGCCGCCATGCACGCGGACGTGCTCGCTCAGAAAAACTTCACCCATCTGCGCAAGCGGGCTTCGGACGTGCGGCGGCGCGAATTTCGCAAAACCCGCTGGCTCGCCGCCGACATGAACGTGGCGCCGGACTACACGCTCGATGCGGTCGAGGCAATCGTCACACATCCCGAGGTCCACGTCGAGGGCCTGCTGCTCACGCTCAAGCTGCTCGATTGGGAGCTGGCTGCCGGGGTGCCGGATTACCTGGCGCGTATCGAGTCGTGGGGATATCCGCGCGTCGCAGCGCGCCAGTTGCAGCACGGACGACAGGAAATCTGCGTGGCTGCGGTGCGACCGGCGCGACGCCATGGCCGTGGCGGATGGCAAGTCGCCCAGGCCAAACGCCGCGATTCGAACGATTGGTAACGCCAAAGCCTCAGGCGTGAATCAACACACCCGAGTAGAACTTCTCGGCGCCGCGATCGGTGCGCAACAGCAAGGCCCCGTCGTCCGCGATCCCGACGCAGACGCCTTCGATGCGACGGTCCCCTGTTTGCAGTGTCAGCGTGCGATCGTGCTGCAAGCAGGCGCGATCGGCCCACCGTGCGATCTGCGTGGGATCAACGGCTAGCGTAGCCAAGTTGGGCCACAGTCGCGCCAGAATGCCCAGCAGCACGTCGGTGCGAGCGTGCGTGCTCCCCGTTAACGCTCCCAGCGAGACGGCTCTGTCGCGGAGTTCTTCCGGCGCATCCGCCGGCCGGTTATTGACATTCAGGCCAATACCTACGATGTGCTTTCCGTCGGGCAGCACTTCGACCAGGATTCCGGCCAGCTTGCGGTCGGCGGCAAACACGTCGTTGGGCCAGTGCAATCCTATCGGCCCGGGTGGCACGATGGCACCCACAGCGTCGACGATCGCCACGGCTGTTGCCAACGAAATCAGCGGAAAGTGTTGCCTTAGGATTCCGCGGGCAGCGGGATCGAAGAGCAGGGTGCAAGCTATACTCCCCGATCCGGTCCACCAGCGATTCGAACCGCGGCCGCGCCCGGCGGTCTGTACGTCGGCGATCACAAGTGCGGTTTCACCGACGGCCAGGTCCTGCGCGATCGCGCGGGCACGATCATTCGTCGAACCGAGACTGGCGTGGTGTTCGACATGCGCCAGACCGCCGTCGCGCAATAAACGTTCGACGTCAAAGTCCGTGGCCATGGGAGTAGTGAGCGATAGACAGCCGGTGGTTGGTAATTGCGTCCAATGCAACGACGGATGCAATGAAGCTCGATCGACAGAACAGCGAATCCGGGCGAACTGCCATCGCCTCACCCCGGCTGCTTATCCGGATGCAAATAGACGAAGCTTTTTCCAAGACGGCCGCCGTAATTACCGGCAGAGATTTTGACCAGTCCCGGAGTATCGACCGACGCCTCGATAGCGGCATGCGTCGCGCGAACGATCGCGGACAGGTCGCTGCCGTTAATGATAATTTCCATGATCGATTGAACGCCGGCCGGTACCTGCGACTTGTCCGACAACCGATCACGAAGCGTTGGGCAGAATTCGGCGTAGGTGCTGGCGATCGAGAACGAGTATTTGCTGCCGGCCTTGGATCCGCTGGCCGCCACGCCACCGGGAAAGGGCATGATCACGCCAGGCATAGCTGCTACGGCGCGGCTTGCACGCTCGGCTGCGGCGAGAGCTGAGTCGACGCTATTTCCCATAAACCACAGGTTGCCTCCCATCAGACCGTCGCGGTAGCCGAATCGACGATCCAGCGCAAATTCGCCTCCCAAGATGGGGATGACCCATATGCGACGTCCCCACCGAGTGTCGCGAAACTGATGCCCGTCGCCGAAGAAGGCGATCTTTCGTCCTAGTTTGAAATACGGGTCGCTATCGATCAGGTTGAAGCAGGCCGTTGTCGCGCACGTCAGCACGTTTTGGCTGATGCGCACCAACAAAGAGCGCTCGAGCGCCTCGACGCGATCCTTGCGAAACCGTGGGACGTGGAACTGGACTACGGCGCCGGGCCGTCCGTCGGGAGTCGGCTGACTGTTGTCGCCGCCAGGGCCGACGTAGCGGTCCAATCCTGCTTCACAATCGCACAAGATGGTACTGGATGCGTTGCCTGTCGCAGCGGCGACAGCATGATCGAGCCAGGTGCGATCGCGGGCTGTGATGAGCACTTCTGCATAGATGCTGCGAAATGCCTCGGCGTAGGTGTCTTCAACTTCGGCTCGGTGACTCACGCCGATCCCCGCCCTCTGCCGGTGTGGATGGTGGTTTCGGTTACGATCTTGTCCATGAACACATCGTGCGCCTGCGTGGGGATCTCGGGAAACAGCTGGCATTCAAAGGCCAGGGCCACTAGCGGCGCGTCCGGGCGCGCGTGCTCTAGCAGCTTGTCGTAGTAGCCCTTGCCGTGTCCCATCCGGGCGCCGCGACGATCGAAGGCGACGCCTGGCACCATCACCAGGTCTAGCTCGTCGACCGGTACGCGTTTGCCGGGCTGGTCGCGCAATTCGGTCTTGGGCTCCAATATCTTGTACATCCCCAGGGCCAATTCATCCATATTCTCCAGATGAAACAGCTCGAGCTCTCCCTCGACGCAGTAGGGCACGATGATGCGCTTGCCGTGCAGGAGCGCCTCGGGCAGAGATTGCCTTGTCCGGACCTCGGTACGCACATCGACATAGAACATTACGGTACGGGCGGCCGTGTACTCGGGCAGTTCGATGAACGTGCGGCAAATCCGCTCGCTAAGGATCTCTTTGTCCACCTGCGCGCGGCGATTGGCATGTGCCTGCTCGCGAATTTGCGTCTTCTGGTTGCGCAGCTGCTCGGCTTGATCGACGTCCACGGCAGTTCTCGGATTTCTGGGAAGGGTGTGGATGCTGGCCCGCTCCTCGCTGGCGAAGCAACGCTATCGTACCGAGGTTCGCCGGGAAGGCAAACGCCTGAGATGCGGCTCAGGATGGTCCGCAAAGCGACCTACTGCCCGGTCGCCCTTGACCGCCGGTGCGGTCCCTGGTATTGAACGCGGCACTCATCTGCTCATCATGTCAGTGCGTCGCAAATCGCACGCGAGGATTTCCCTCTGAGATACGTGTTTACCTTGCGCGGCCTGTCGGCCGCCCTGATAATGTTTGCTGCCACCGTGGCCTCGGGCCAGCGGGTGCAGTTTCCCTCCACAGTCCCTGAGGGAAGCCCGTACACCCCTCCGCCTGCGACGCCACCTCCGGCGTATGCGCCCCCCGCGCCCGCACCTGGGGCGGCGGCGCCCGCTTGGGATCCCTACGCCTCGGGTCCGCCCCCCGCGGCCGTGGATCCGGCCGCCGGGGCAGCCGCGCCGGGGCAGCCGACCACATTTATCGGCAATGCCACACGATTTTTTCAGCAAGTCGACTTCGACAATACCTACATCGCCGGTAACAACACGGGGAACAACCTGGGTATTACCGATACGGAAGTCAGCGCCACCTTTGCCATTCCGATTTTTCGCAATCCATTCCTGGTGACGCCAGGCTTTGCTGCGCACTTCTGGAATGGCCCTAATTCGAACGGTTTCAACACGGCTCCCGCCCTCGGGCCTGAGATGCCGCCCGAGACTTACGACGCTTATCTCGACACAGCATGGAAGCCTCAGATCACACCGCGGTTCAGCGCCGATCTGGCGGTACGCGTCGGTATGTACACGGACTTCGTTTACGTAACTTCGCGCAGCCTGCGCACTCCGGGACGTGCCCTGGGGCTGTACGCGCTCAATCCTCAATGGACGCTGGTGGCAGGAGCGGTGTATCTCGATCGTCTTTCGGTCAGACTATTGCCGGCAGGCGGTGCCATCTGGACTCCTGACCCCGACAGTCGCTTTGAACTATTTTTTCCTCGCCCCAAGTTGATGCACCGCATAGCCACTGTGCGCAACTCCAACCTGTGGGGATTCATTGAAGGTGAATATGGCGGCAATACCTGGACCATTCACCGTTCGCAATTGGGCGGATTCGGCGACGTCGTCGACTACAACGATTTGCGGTTGAGCATCGGCACCGAATGGATCGGCTTCAACCAGCGGCGGGCTAATATCGAAGTCGGCTATGTATTCAATCGTCGTTTGGAGTATCGCAGCGGCTTCACTCCCACCACGTATCCCCATGGCACGGTGATGGTACGCGGAGGTTTAACGTTCTAGGCGCGCCGCCCCGCAGCCGCCGGCAGCATCCGTCGACGCGACACGCGACGGGTGCCGATGGCGCGGCGACGACGGGGCTAGGCTTGGCAGGCGGTTGAGAAAATGCCGGACAACTTACGTAAGCCTTGGGATGCTGACGATACTCTGGGCGGCCACGCGGTGGCTCGCTGCTCGACTTACGGATTGCAATCGCGGAACCACCTACCATGTCCGGCCTATCGCGATCTGCAGACCGGTCTTGGTGCAGGGGGAGGCGTTGCGCGGCCCTGCTGCTCTGTCTGATGCTGCCGGAATTGGCTGGCGGGCAAAGTGTTCTGCCGCCAATCGGTTCGAGCGATGACGTGCTGGAGCGCATTTCACGTCTTCCTCCGGTCGAGGCAGACTTGCCTGTGCGCCGGTTGCCACAGGTCATACCACCCGAGACTCCGCCTAGCGAGCAGCAGCCCGTGAGCGTGGCGTTGCTGCCCCCCGCGTCCGATGGGACCACCTTTTTTGGCAACCCTCGCGATCCTGGCGTGCCCTACAGTGCGCCTGATGAAGAACTAGCCAAACCGCCGGATCCGGTGCTGCCGCCGGGTTTCAAAAACGGCTTCTGGCAGTTCACGACATTTCGCAAGACATTCTTGTTCGAAGGGGACCGCAATACGGGCCTCGGCATGCAAGATTTTCTGCTGCAGACGACCTTCGCGCTGCCTTTCTTCACACGCGATAAGCCGATCTTCATTACTCCGTATTTTCAGGCGCACATCTTGCAAGGACCGGTGGCTGTAGACCTGCCGCCGCAGTTGTACGATGTATCGCTCGAGTTTCGCATTCTGCGGCAGCTCAATCCTGACTGGGGCATGGACCTGGCCTTCGCACCTTCGATCCTCAGCGACTTTCAGAATATGTCGCGGCAGGCATACCGTTGGACAGGGCGACTGGCATTTTTGTACACGTGGACGCCCACGTTTCAGGTTGCCGGCGGAGTCTCTGTGACAGGCCGGCACGATGTGCCGTTTTTGCCCGTCGGTGGTATGATCTGGACACCCACACCCGACTGGCGCCACGAAATCATTTTCCCCAAGCCGAAGTTGGCCCGACGTTTCGTCGATGGCGACGTGGCCGATTGGTGGGGTTACACGGCGGGCGAATTTGGCGGCAACAGCTACGCAATCGAGCGCGCCTCGGGTGTCAACGATTTGGCCACCTACTTCGATCTGCGCTTGATTCTCGGCCTTGAGCGTAAGGCAAACTCCGGAATGTATCACCGCTTCGAGATCGGGTACGTGTTCGATCGCCTGGTCTCGTACGAAAGTGGCACCCCCTCGTATGCCCCGACTCCGACGTTCATGCTCCGTGGCGAAGCAGTATTTTAGCGATTGCAGCACGTCGACCTCGCGCCGCGCGCATGCTTTCCTCAGGCCGCGAGAGCGAGTAGGCTTTCCTTTAGTTAGTCCATGGCGGCGGCTGCTTCGGGCCGCCGCCTGCTTTCTTTAGAGGCAGGTCGATCTATTTCGTTTCCTGGGCCGATCGAGGTTCTCAAACCGACGATGTTCATTGGCCCCGTCGTTTCATTGGAAATGATCACCAGCGCTCGCCGCGCCCGTTATTTTATCGTACGCGTTCTGTATGCGCTGTTGCTGTTTGTCGTGTTGTGGATCAATTATAGAACTTTGATGTCGCAAAGGATAACTGCGTCCGATGGGACGATGAGTACCCAGGTGCTGGCTGAATTCTCGCACGCGTTTTTCCTGGCGTTCACCGTCGTGCAATTGGGCGCCGTACTGATGCTGACGCCGGCGATGATCGCAGGCGCGATTGCCCAGGAGCGCGAACGTCGCACGATCGAGTACTTGTTCGCGAGCATGCTCAGCGGCAGCGAGATCGTTCTTTCGAAATACCTGGCCAGGACGCTCCACGTTGCTTCGCTGCTCGTGGTGGGCTTGCCTATCCTGGCGATTGCCATGATGCTCGGCGGAATCGATCCCGACCGGCTGATCATTGTTTTCACAATGACTCTGGCGACCCTAGTAGCCACCGCTTCGCTGTCGATTGCCACTAGCGTGTGGGCCAAGCGTAGCCGCGACGCGGTGTTGCGTACTTACGTGCTGCTGTTGGCCTTTTTGATACTGCCGCCGCTGACGTGGATGCTCGCAGCTAGCGTAGGCCCATCAAGCTGGCTGGACTGGCTGACGGAACTCGCGCGCCTGGGCACACTGGCAAATCCCTTTTCCATTTTTTGGTCATTGTTTGGCGCACGGTTGCCAGGAAGGACCTCTCCTTGGCAGACTGTGTGGCCGATACTGGCGGCGTACGCTGCATTCTCTCTGGTGGCGCTGGCGTGGTCGATTGTTTCCGTGCGGCGGGTGTATCGCAAGTCTATGGGCGCCGCGGACAGCGGTCCAAGGAGGCGCAAGGCGCGTTTCCGGTGGCGCCCGGCGCTCCGCAATCGTCCCATGCTGTGGAAGGAGCTCTTTGCGACCTCGGCCGCTTTTCAATTGGGCTGGTTAGGACGAATCGCCACCATACTGTTGATGGCCGGCGCGATCGTACCTGCGTTGCTGCTGTTCTACAGAGTTGTACTTAGCCCTCACACCGTTAATGATCCGTCCCGCGAGGTTGTCGGAGCAGCTACGGGCATGGTCGCGACGATCGGCTGCGGGGCTCTTTTGGTCGTGACGATTCGCGCTGCCAGTTCAATCACGGCGGAAAGGGAAGGGGACAGTTGGCTGACGCTGGTCAGCACGCCGCTCACGCCCGGTGACATTGTGTGGGGGAAGATTGCGGGCAGCATTTTCGCAGCCCGCTGGTTTGCCGTGCCTGTCGGCATATGGTGGGCTGTCGCGACGATCATCGTACCCAACTTTGTACTGGTGTTGCCGATCTTTGTGGCGACGTTTGGCTGCGTGGCCTTGGCAATGGGTGCAATAGGCGTGTGGTTTTCCTCGTGGTGCCGTACTTCAATTCGTGCCATGGCTAGCGCCGTGGCCGTTGGCATTTTCATGGGGGGAGGGTATTTGCTGTGTTGTATCCCACTCTTTTTTCAGGGGGGCGAAAAAAATCTTATTCTGGGATTAACGCCGTGTATTCCCTTTCTACTCGGTGCTCCTGGATGGCTGTGGGGATTATTCGTACACCCGTCAAACGGGGGACTTGATGCTGCCAACGTCATGATGGCATACATCTTTGGTACAGGCTTCTACCTGGTCTTGGGCATGGTGGTCACGGTGTTGACCATCGGCAGCTTCGACCGGACCGTGGGCCGACCGAGCAGGTCTGTCATTCCCGGGGTCGGCGGAGCATTAGCGACATTGCCGCCAGCCTGGGAAGCGTCACCGGGTGCGTGCTCGTCCGACCCCGCAGCGGACACAAAGGCGGCAGACTTGGCGCGTGGGATCGGGCGTGCGAACGATCCCCATGGCGACCGCAGCGGCAAAGGTTAGCTATTCTACCGATCGCGCATGGTCCCTTAGAGCGAGGGACGGCGGAGCATCAAGCAACCGACTGCGGCCGGGCATACGGCTGCCGGCGGCTGCGAGATCGGCACGATCAGCCTTGATCAGCGGGCCTGGCGATTCGCAATCGCCGCGCGACGATTCCCCGCAGATCTTGTTCAAGCTGGTCAAAGTCCGCATCGTCGAGTGAATGCCCGTTCGCGACGGGTGCCAACGCGCAAAGCTCGACGACCGCCGTGCGTCCAGCCCAGCGGGCCGGCGGAAAGAGCGTTAATACGGCGGGATCGACCAGTAGCATAGTTCGCAACGATTTGGACGGCGCGGGAACTGTTTCTCTAGATTTTCCTTCGGCAGTTTTAGTGAGTCACAGTGAATCCCAGTGGCCAAGAAATCATGTGATCGACGTATTTGCTCGCCAATATGCCGTTGAAACCGCAGTCTATGGCCAGTCCGCCGCTGTGCGTTCGACCTGATCAATTGCAACCTATACTTGGCGCGCGAACGTAGATGGCCGTGATTCGTCAGTAACTGATGTCGTATTATGTCCGCCGGTCAATCCTGAACGCATAAGGAGTCCGCCATGCGAACATCTCGAATCTCGGCGGTTCTCCTAGCCGTCCTTGTAATCCATCCCGTGAGCGTCACCGCGTGTACGGGCATCCGAATGCATGCCGAAGATGGCGCGGTGGTTTGCGCGAGGACGCTCGAGTTCGGGATGGATCTCTGTTCCAACGTGATAATTGTGCCGCGCGGCAAGAGCTACGTTGGGACGACCAACGTCGATCGGCCTGGAATGCCCTGGACGGCCAATTACGGTTCCACGGGCGCGAACGCCTTCGATTTGCCGGTGATCGTGGACGGCGTCAACGAGAAGGGATTGGCCGTCGGTATTTTTTACTTCCCAGGTTACGCAAAATACCAGAAAACCACACCGGCCGATGCGGCAACGACGTTAGCCCCGTGGGAGCTGCCTACTTACCTGCTGGGTTCCTGTACGGACGTTGCCGAGGCTTTGGCGGCAGTGAAGAGCGTGCGTGTCGGCGAAGTCGTACAACGCGACTTCGGCTTCGTACCGCCGTGTCATTATGTGGTCCACGACGCCGCCGGAGAATCGGCGGTGCTCGAATATATCGAGGGCGAATTGCGCACGTATGCTAATCCGTTGGGCGTGTTCAGCAACGCCCCCACCTTCGACTGGCACATGACGAACCTTCGCAACTACGTCAATCTCAGCGTGACCAATGTGCCGCCGGTCGAAATGCAAGGGATCAAGATCAGCGGTTTCGGCCAAGGTAACGGTCTGCTCGGATTGCCCGGGGACTTTACGCCTCCTTCCCGATTGGTGCGGGCGGTAGCATTCTCGCAGTCGGCCATTCCGGTGAAAACGGCGCGCGAGGCCGTGCTGCAGGCGTTCCACATTCTTAACCAATTCGACATTCCCCGAGGCGCAGTCCGCGACGTCGAGCATGGTCAGGTCCATGACGAGTACACGTTATGGACCAGCGCCGCGGATATGGCGAATCACCGCTACTATTTTCACACGTTTGCTAATCGACGCATCCGCATGATTGATCTGGCCGAAGTCGACCTCGACGCCGCCGAAATCAAGACGGTCTCGATGGCCGGCGACGAAGTGTTCGAAGATCTGTCAAAAGCCGGGCGTTAGAAGCAGAGCGGCCGAAATTGGACAGTCTCTACCGGTAGTACGCAGATGGAATTAAACGATGCGAATATGACGCGGGGTGCCTAGACGCGTACCAAAACCTCGCCGCGCCCAACCGTGACCAGGTCGCCGTGAAATAGCTCGTAACTTGCATCGACAAAATCCTTGGCAACGTCTAGCCCCAACTCTGCGAGCTTTCGCAGGTAGACCCGCGAAAACGTCGGTTGGCAAGGCCCCGCCGAGCGGAACGTCGGTAATAGCGTGGGACGAGGGCCTAACATCACCAGAGTTCCTCGCTGCATGCCGGCGGCCGGACGAATGCCGCAGGCACCGAACACAAAAAGGCTGCCGGCGATCATGTTGACGGCAGGGAAATCGCCGACGGCTCCACCGATGGCCACTAGCCCGCGCCGCATCGTGTGCGCGACTTCGTCGCCTGCGTCTCCGTGAATAATAATCGCCCCGCCGGTCATACCGCGTGGGCTGCCGCGATACGCCGCCGCGACCTGATGGCCCGATCGACCGCTGACGCGAATCAGGCCGCCGTGCATTTCTGCGCCAAGCCAATCTCCCGCGTCGCCATCGATGGCCAGCTCGCCGTCAGTCATTTCACTGCCCGCATGCCGCCCTGCATTCCCAGCCACACGGATCACCCCGCCTTGGAGGCCGGAGCCGATCGAGTGTACGCCCGCCATGTCGCCCAAAAAAACGATCTGGTTATCGGTCGCGATGCCGGCGACATGAAACAACTCGGCCAGCGGGATCTGCTGATTGCCGTGGAATATCTTCCAACGTTCGATCTCGCCGCGAGACTTTTCGCGCAGGAGATGCGGGAGAATACCCTCTACCTCGATGGGCACGGTCGAGGCCGCTCTTAGTGATAGCTCAAGTGCCATAGTTGTTCATGACCACAGCACGTTCGGCGGAGCGTCGTGAGGGCGAATCGGCCAGGAGCCACTCAAAAGTTAAACCGTATGCCGCGCTGGCGCATGTCGCGCACCAGCGTCGGCGTATCGGTATAAACGACGGCATCGAAGCCAAAATCCCGGGCGGCTGCCACGTGCCCCGGCGTATCGTCCATGAAGAAAATCTCTTCCGGCTGTACGCCGGCCGCTGCGGCGGCCGCGGCATAAATCTTGGCGTCAGGCTTCATGGCGCCAACGCGGAAGCTGAGCGTGTAGAGCTCGAACATCTCCTGAATCATCGAGTACCGGCCGCTGGCGAAATAGTCCCAGTGCATCTCGCAGGTATTCGACAACAATCCCATCCGGTTGCCGGCTCCGCACAATTGCGCCACCACGGGAGTGATCGAATGATTGACTCTGAAAATCGCTCCGGCCGCATAGGCCAATGCGTCGTAATCCGGTCGAGAATTAGTGCGCTGACAAAATTCTTCGTAAAACTGGCGGCTGCTAAGTTGGCCCGCTTCGTACTGCCACTGCACGCCGCTATCAAAGATCGCGGAACGAACCTGTGCTTCTGCCAAACCCGCGACGTCTGCCATCTGACGGCAGGATTGCGCATGGTCAAAGAACAGCAGCACGTTGCCCAGGTCGAAGTAAATGAACTTGGGAGGCATCTAGCGCACGTCCGGCTTCCGCGGCTCGTCTCCCGGCTTTATACCAAACAGGAAATGCATGAGATCGCGCGTACCGAGCGTTCGCGGACTGGCCAGCAACTCGCCGGCGTTGTACCCCGCGGCTTGCCCCTGTTGCAATGCGAAGGCGCGCACCCGATCCATGACGTGGGCCTTGGCCGGCGGAAATTGCGTCTCGTAGCAACGGATGGCTTCGATCTTGATGTCGAGTGTGTCGGTGATGTCGACGACTAAGTGCCCTCCCGCCGGCGGCAGGCCCAAGGCCCCGAAGGCAAGCGTGTAATACAAGTGCGACGAAATCGTGTGGACGGGCAGGCCTTCGAAGTATTGGTCCCATTTTGTCAGACGGGAGTAGAATACGGCGGCATCCGTGATCTGCATCGCCTGCCAATGGTCGGGCGATGCCAGGGGAGTCTTTTCGCCGAAGCCAAGGATCAGTTTCGGCCGGTAACGGCGGAATTCCAATCCCAGCGCCACCCGCGCCTCGAACGAATCGAACAGCCGCCGGTTGGGCATATTCAATTGAATCCGCTTGGCGACTCCCAGAACCTTGGCCGCTCGTTCGGCCTCGGCCAGACGCACCTCGGGGCCAGGAGACAGCGGAGTAGGCTCGCCGTCGGTGAGATCGACGATGCCCACTCGATAGCCCTGCTTCGCCAACAAAGCCAGCGTGCCGCCGCAAGCAATTTCAACGTCGTCCGGATGTGCGCCGACGGCAATGACGTCAAGTTGTGTAACAGCTTCGGCCATCGTTTTTTGTGAAATCAAGAATGATGCGGCGGTTTGACTACAGATAGCAAGAATGTCGGGTGCAGCGCGTCAAAACGCACGCGCTCTAACTGGTACGTTCCGCGCGCGATGTTGACCATCCACACGCGTACTTCGCCGGCGCGGCGGTGAAGCGTGGCGTGCACGTCGGCCAGGTTTTCAATACTGCCGGTATTGGCCACCAGCCGGCCGCCTGGGCGCAATCGATCGTAGGCTAGGTCCACTATTCTACTGATCTCTCGCCCGCTGCCGCCGACAAAAATTGCGTCGGGGTCTGGCAGATTAGCCCAGGCCTCGGGCGCGCGGCCCAGTATCGGCACGAGGTTTCGCACGCCGAAGCGCGCTGCATTGTCCAAAATGAGCGTATGGTCTTCCTGGTCCATCTCGATGGCAAATGTCTTGCCGCCCGCGGCGATTTGCGCTGCTTCAATTGCCACGGAACCGCTGCCGGCGCCAATATCCCAGACCGTGCTCATGGCACGCAGATCGAGCTGTGCGAGCGCGATTGTCCGGACTTCGCTGGTCGTGAGCAATCCCTGCTTCGGTTTGGACTGTAGAAATGCCTCGTCGGGGTTGCCGAACAATCGTCGGCCGATTTCCTCGGAAGGCCGATCCGGCGCGTCTGGTTTGCGCACTAGAATCATCACGTTCAGCGGCGCGAACTCTTGCGACGCCAATTCTTTCAAACTGCCGCGCGTGACGCGTTCGTCGGGCGAGCCTAGATTCTCGCAAACATATCCCCAGAAGTAGTCGATCTTCCGTTCCAGCAGACCGTGGGCAACTCGAGATGGCGGACATTCTTCGGTGGTGAAAAGCCCGACTTTCTCGGCAATGCGAATTTGCTCGAGCACTTGATCGAGCGATCTGTTGGCAAGATTTGTCAGGTACGCCTCTTCCCAGCTTTCCTTGACGCGGGCAAATGCCAATTGCATGCTGCTGACATGTGGCACGACCTCGAAACGATCCTTGCCAAGCTTTTCGCACAGATATCGTGCCAGGCCGTAGAAGAGCGGATCTCCCGACACCAGCACTACCACCCGCCGGCCGGCCGAAGCAATGATGCGCTCGACAATCACGTCTAGGTTGCCCCCCGCGATTAGCCGCTCGGCATGATCGCCCGGCACCAAACGCAACGTGTAGTCGGCACCCACCAGCAAATCGGCCTGCTCGATCAACGCGCGGGCCGTGCTCGTAACACCGTCGAGACCGTCGTCGCCAATGCCGACGATGTGAACTTTGTCCTGAATGGGCATGTAAGGCGGCGTCTGCAAAGCCAATGTTCACCGACGGGGCTCAGCCCGGCGGACGTTCTGTAACGAGTTCGGTATCGTTCGAGATTCTATGCGGCGTGCCGGATTTTGTACAACCGGCCCGACGTTCGCAGCCGTCCCAAGTCGCCTGGTCCAGCGAGGCCGTCGCGTCGCTGCCTGCTAAAAATTGCCTCGTTGGACGGGCGGGCTGCCAACGATTACAAGTAAATAGTGCGGACTTCGTCGAAGTGCTTCGGGAAGGCATTTAACTCGAATCGAACCCGGTGCGATGGCTACAAAGCAAAAACGACGCCCCGAGCGTACCGACCGCCGCGCCGCTGCCAATGCGGCAACTGCGGCCGCGCGCCCTCGCGGGATCGCCAAGGTATTCGCAGGAGTGTTGCTGGTTGCCGTGGCTGGCGCAATCGTTTACGCACTTGTGACGCACGGTAAGCCTTCTCTCGAACGCGCAACGGTCGCGATTGATGAACCTCCGGCGAAGAGTTCCGTTGCAGTGCCGCACATCAACGATACACCGCCTCCCGCAGACGCTCCGCCGGGCATGGTGTGGATTCCAGGCGGCGTGTTTTGGATGGGCACGACCGACCCTACCACCATCGTCTGCGGCGGGCCCGATCCTATGAACGACGCGCGGCCCGTGCACTTGGTCGCGGTCGACGGCTATTGGATGGACGCCACCGAAGTAACGAACGAACAATTCGCAGACTTCGTCAAAGCCACCGGGTACATTACGATCGCCGAGAAAACGCCGCGTGCCGAAGACTATCCGACTGCGCCGATGGATCGACTTGTTGCTGGTTCGATTGTCTTTACACCTCCGGCACACGAGATCCCACTGGACCAACATCTGCGCTGGTGGAGTTACATTCCCGGTGCCAACTGGCGGCATCCGGAAGGTTCGTCGAGCAATTTACAAGGCCGTGAGAAACATCCGGTGGTCCATGTCGCTTGGGACGATGCCGTGGCTTACGCACGCTGGGCCGGCAAACGCTTGCCAACCGAGGCCGAATGGGAATTCGCCGCCCGGGGAGGATTGGATCGCAAGCCGTACACTTGGGGCGATGAGCTCAAACCCGATGGCCGCTTCGTTGCCAACATTTGGGAGGGGCACTTTCCGAATGAGAACACGGCCGAAGACGGCTTCACAGCTGCGGCTCCTGTCGGCTCGTTTCCGGCAAATCACTTTGGACTTTTCGACATGGCTGGCAATGTTTGGGAATGGTGCGCCGACTGGTACAAACCTAACTACTATGCCGCTGTCGCACCGGCCAGCGACGGTGCCGTGCATAATCCACTCGGCCCGGTCGACAGCTACGATCCTCTGGAGCCGGGCATTCCTAAACGCGTGCAGCGCGGCGGCTCGTTTTTATGTAGTGATCAGTACTGCACGCGCTATCTGATGGGATCGCGTGGCAAAGGCGCCGTTGATAGTGGAGAGAACCACTTGGGCTTCCGTTGCGTCAGGTCAGGCAACTAAAAGCTCGACCGTGTGCGTTCCCTCGTGCGCGGTGCGCCGACAGGCAATCGAGATTGCTTCATGGCGCAATCCGAGAAACGGCGCCCCGCGGCCGTAGCCGGTGGATTTTCTGTAGCACGCGATGTGCTTACTCAATAGTGGCTTACGGCGCCGGCAAGCTCGGGTTTGCGGGCTTGCCGATTGCTATTACAATCCGGCCCCCCCAGTGAAGGCGGCGATAGCATCGACGCTGATGAGCGGTCGATCGACGTGAGAGCATTAGACAACGTCAGGCCTGAACGGATTTGTCGATCGCTGGACGAGCCATGCGTCATTAAAAGCCAGCAGCACGGCCGTGCCCCACGTTCTGGGATAGGATGGCTCCTGTAGTTGATCGCTAGCGACTAATGTCGACGAGGTTCCTCTTGTTCTACGCAAGCGCGCCACAACAGGGCAGTCGGCGAACACGATTTTTGTTTTTGTACTGCACTATCCGGCAGTGGTTTTGCGCGCTCGCGGTAATGGCGATCGTCGTATCTCACCAGCTGCCCGTTGCCGCGCAGGATATTGGCGTTGATGATCCTGCCGCAAGCCTGGCAACGGAAACCGATTCAGTCGAAGCGCGGCTGAAGCGCATCGACGATTCTGCCGAGCTCGACAAGGATCTTAAGCCGAAGCTGGTAGACCTTTACAAAGGAGCCCTTGAGCAGCTGCAGGCCGCCGCGGATTGGAAAAAGACTGTTAAGGATTGGAAGGGGCGACGTGACGAGGCCCCCAACGAACTGCAGAAGCTGAAGGAAGATCTGCAAAAGCCGCGTGTCGAGCCGCAGACACCGGAAAATGCCACGCTGGCTCAACTCGACCAGCGGCTTGCGGACGCCGAGACCGCTCTGAAAACCGCGCAGCAGAAAGTAACCGACCGCGAGGCAGAGCCCAAACGCCGCCGCAGTGAGTTGCCAGGCCTCGTCGCCCAGGCTCAAAAGCGGCTCAAGGATGTCGAACAAGAGCTGTCGACCATCTCGCAACCGGGCGATGCCTTGGATCCGTCCGAAGCGCGCCGCGTGATGCTCTCTGCGATGAAACGGGCCGTACAGGCCGAACTCGCCGCCTATGACAGCGAGCGCGTCTGGTATGAGACAAATACCGAGCTATTGGCGACGCGCCAAGACGCAGCTGCCCACGAGGCTGCGCAGGCTGAGGAGAATGCCAAGTTTTATCGCGAATTGGTCAATAATCGGCGTAAAGAAGAAGCCATGAAGCAGGCCGAGGAGGCGCGTCGCGCCGCCGTCGCCGCCATGCCCGAGCTTAAAACCTTGGCCGATCGGAATGCCGAGCTTACCCAGGAGCAGAACGGCCCCGATGGGTTTCCCGCCAAGATCGCCGTTATGTCGCAAGATGTCGACGATCTTAAGCAATTGCTTGCCGCGCTACGGATGAAGTTCGATCGTGTCCGCGAACGGATCGACGCGGCCGGGGTGACCGATGCCGTGGGATTGTTATTGCAAAAGCAGCAGGCAGACCTGCCCGACCTGCGCGCCCATCGACAGCGATTGTGGGATTGCCAGTCCGAGGCGTCGCACGTTCGCGCGAAGCTGCTCGAGCTGGAAGATCAGCGCGCCGAACTTTCTGACGTCGAAGTGCAGGTGCGCAGGGTGATGGGCACGATCGACCCCAATCTGCTCCCCTATCGGAGAGACGAAATCGAGACGGCCCTGCGTGAATTGCTAAAAGCGCGGCAGGGGTACCTGCAGTCGCAAATTGACGACGGCTACAGGTATCTCGATGGCCTCGGAATCAACCTGATTATCACCGAAAAGAACCTGGTCGAGGAGATCGAGAAGTACAAGGAATTCATCAGCGAACGTATTTTGTGGGTCCGCAGTACACCGGCCCTGGGAGAGATCGATTTCCGCCGGGGATGGGATGGGTTACTGAAAATTTCCGACCGGGGCCAGTTTTGGACGGTATTACGCGACCTGGCCGGCGATGCGCGTCAGAATCCCATGGTCTACACCGGCGCCCTGGCACTCTTGATTCCGCTCGTTGGAGCGCAACGGCACTTGCGGCGGCGAATCCATGTTGTCGATCAGCAGACAACGCAAAGCTACGCGGCCGATATTCGTCCCACTTTGCACGTCGTCGCATTGACGCTTTTGATCGCCGCTCTCTGGCCCGTGCTGATTGCCTTTGTCGGTTGGCGGATGACGGCGCCGGCCGCGACGTCCCTGCACGCGCAGAATATCGCGTATGGACTGCGGGTCACCGCGATCCTTTTTCTATCGCTCGAAGTGTTGCGGCAGATTTGTCGCAAGAAAGGCCTTGCCGAAGCGCATTTCGGTTGGCCGGCCGTAGCAGTCGCCCGGGTGGCGCACCATTTGCGATGGTCGATGGTGCTGGGCTTGCCGTTGGCTTTCACCGTGTCGGTCGTCGAATCACCGGAGTTCGATGTTCATCGCTCGCCACTGGGCAGATTGGCGTTCATCCTGGGCTCGCTCGTAATGGCCGCCTTTTCGCATTGTGTGCTGCATCCCAAGCGGGGATTGCTGCCAACCGTGGCCGAACGTCCCGACGTGAGCTGGTTCTGGAAAAAACCGCTTCTCTGGTATTCTTTGGCCGTGACGGGGCCTTTGGCTCTGGCCGTTATCGCCGCGGTGGGCTATTTCTACACGGCGCTCGAGCTCGCCTGGCGGCTACACGCCATGATGTGGCTACTCTTGGGGCTGCTGATCGTTCAGGCATTTGCCCAGCGCTGCCTGTTGGTGGCGCGGCGTAAACTGGCGATCAAGCAAGCGCGCGATCGCCGCGTAGCCGCCCTGGCACATGCGCAGAGCATAGCCCATCCGGGCACAATCGAGCCAGCAAACGCCGCGGCAGAGCAACCTGTGGACCTGATGTCGATCGATCTTCAGACACGTCGACTGTTGCGTAGCTTCGTCAACATCGCCCTGTTTGTGGGGTGTTGGCTCATCTGGATCGATGTGCTGCCCGCGCTGGGAATTCTCGACCGCTTTCAGTTGTGGCCCTACACCACGACAAAGCATCAGGAGATCGGCGGCGGATATAGAATTGAGACCGTTGGTAGCTGGATTACCCTCGGCGATGTTTTGTTTAGTGGCGTGATCGTGCTACTGACGATCGTCGCCAGTCGAAACCTGCCTGGGTTGCTGCAGATCGCCTTTCTGCAGCGTCTGCCGATGGACCCCGGCGGGCGGTACGCCATCACCACCGTCTCGCGGTACGTGATCACACTGGTGGGGCTGGCGGTGGCGTTCTGGATGATCGGAATCGGCTGGTCGAACATTCAATGGCTGGTGGCAGCCATGACCGTCGGTCTCGGCTTCGGCTTGCAGGAGATCTTCGCCAACTTTGTCTCTGGTTTGATCATTCTCTTCGAGCGCCCCATGCGCGTTGGCGATGTCGTTACCATCGGTGGTATCAGCGGCAGCGTAGCCCGAATCCGCATCCGTGCCACCACGATTACGGATGCGGACCGGAAGGAACTGATCGTCCCCAACAAGGAATTCATCACCGGCCAATTGATCAACTGGACCTTGTCCGACACCGTACTGCGGATGGTGATCAAAGTGGGGATCGCCTATGGATCAGACATTGCGGTGGCGCGGCAACTCTTGCTGAAGGCCGCTCAAGAGGACCATCGGGTGCTGCGCGACCCACCGGTGGCGGCGGTTCTCGATCAGTTCGGCGACAGCACGTTGAATTTCGAGCTGCGGCTTTTCGTCGGCGGCCTGGACGTCTTCCCAGACCTGCGCCATGATCTATGTGCCCGCATCGACCAATTGTTCCGCGATGCGGGTATCGAGATGGCGTTCCCGCAACGCGATATACACGTGCGATCGATCGATGCGGCCCTGGGCATGTTGCCGCGAGTCGCCGAACCGCTCAAGCGTGCAGGCTGAGACCGATGGCCAAGTCCCGACAAAGTCGACGCCGCAAAACGCGCTTCTCGCGCCGCTCGAAGCCTGGCGATTTGCCCGGACTAGTCCAGCCTGATCCGGAAGCACCTCCACCGATAGTGCACGTGATCGCTTACGGCCCGGATCAGTTTGTCGAACAGCGTGTCACCGATTGCACGCAGGTTCAAAAGCTGATCAACAAAGCACCCGTCACTTGGGTCAATGTCGAAGGACTGGGAAACGCCCATACGATTCGTTCGATCGGCGAGCTGTTTCATTTGCACCCGCTAGCGCTGGAAGATGTGGCGAACACGCACCAGCGGCCCAAAGCTGAGCCGTATCAAAACTGCTTGTTCATCGTCGCCCGCATGACCCAGCTCAATGAGCGGCTGGAAACGGAACAGATCAGTTTGTTTCTTGGTCCCAACTTCGTGATCACGTTTTTGGAAGATCCGGGCGACGCTTTCGATCCAGTGCGTCTACATTTGCGCAATTCACAGGGCCGTCTGCGTTGCTCCGGCGCCGGCTACCTGGCGTATGCCCTTTTAGACGCCGTGGTGGATGGATACTTTCCCGTGGTCGAGGAATACGGCGAGCGGCTGGACGCCCTGGAGGATGAAGTCGTCTCGGACCCGAGCCGGTCGACGATCGCCTGGGCGCATCAGGTCAAACGCGACCTGCGCACGTTGCGCCGCGCGATCTGGCCGCTGCGCGAAACCCTGAATGCCCTGGCCCGCGACCAGCACGAATTGATCGACAATGAGACTCGTGTCTATCTTCGCGACTGTTACGACCACACGGTGCAGATCATCGACATTGTCGAGACCTATCGCGAGTTAGATGCCGACCTGACGGACCTTTACCTGTCGAGCCTGAGCAACAGGCTGAACGAGGTAATGAAGGTCCTGACGATCATCGCGACAATCTTCATGCCGTTGTCGTTCATCGCCAGCGTCTATGGGATGAACTTCAACACGGCCTCGCCCTACAACATGCCCGAACTGAATTGGCGGTTCGGTTATGTATACGTGTGGCTCCTGATGATCCTTTCGGCGGTGGGCATGTATGTTTTCTTCCGCTGGATGCGATGGGTCGGCCCGGGCAGCCTGGAACGTCAGCAGCGCGAAGCACGACGCTCTTCTCGACTAGAAGACGAGGTGGAAGCCGTGCGAGTGTCGAGCGACAAGGTTGCGCTGCCACCGGCCGCGTCCGAATAAAAAGGGGCTATTAACATGTCGTGGCGACGCAGATCGTGATCCTGTGACAAGCCAACAAATTGACTACACCGGCTGTGACTTGGGGGAGATTGAGTTTTGGCGTAGCCGAACGCCGCGTGGTGGTAAACCAGCGATGGTGATCTGCCTAACCAGTGAATACTGATTCTTTCAGAAGGCTTTGAAAGGCCCCGCAGCGCATCGTTGCGGGGCCTTTTCATTGCTTGGCAATTCAAGGCATCGACAGTCGTCAGCCGGCCGGTGCCTCGTCGAAGGTCGAACCGGCCTTCAGCCCACGCGGACTGAGGTCTCTGAGACCTCGCCGCTACGACTTCCGCCCCCACGTTTCAGGCTGCCGTCACGAGCTTTGCTAGCTGCAAAGTTCCCGAGAAAAAGGCACTAGCACCGAAACGTTTTGGGTTGTTCCCAACGGCGAGGTCAGCGGATGCCGAACAATGAAATGAGGCCTTCGAATTGTTATGCCGACGAGGACGGCGGCAGGATGTCAGAGGCGAGAGGATAAGGGGATGAAGAATACCGAGAACGAACAGAACGATGCCGCGTACACAGAAAGCTCGCCGCTACATGCGGAGCAAAGCGAGCCTAGCCATAGCGGTGAAAAACAGCGGCGCAACGAGTGCGGCATTTGCACGCTTTGTTGCAAGCTGGTCGCAGTTGAGGAGATTGAAAAGCCGGTGGGCAGTTGGTGTCCGCACTGCCTGCTGGGCAAGGGCTGTAAGATCTACGACGCCAGGCCTACTGAATGCCAGACGTGGAACTGCCTTTGGCTCCAAGGGGCATTTGGCGACCAACCAGGCCTCAGGCCGGACAAGTGCAAAGTTGTCGTCGGCTACCAAGCGGGGTTCATCATGGCGATGCAGGATACGGCGCCACGAGAGACGGGACTTCGGCTAATTGAAACACTCAAAGCCTCAGGCAAGCCCATGATGATTAAGAGATTTGGCCAGCCCGGAGTAGAGGTGCTAAATGCCACGATTAAGGAAGCACTTCAGGCTGGTGTAATCGGGCCATCGAGGTAGTCGCATCGACTGTTTTACCGCGGCAGCTCAACCCTGGATGCCCCGCCACCGCTACGACTTCCAGGCCGTGGTTTCAGTGCCGTTTTGAAGAATGACGGACATTACGGGGTCTTGGGTTTAATTCTGTTGGACCGGACCAGCGTCGGTGGTATGGCGGCGCGTTGACCAGAACACGGTCGCTCCAATGCACCCTCGAACAGAAATCGCAGCTTATTTCGCCGACCTTTCAGAAGGGCTTGCGACTACGGGAACCTTGACTTGATTGGTCCTAAGCTCAAATGGAAAATCTCCGCCATCAATGGAAACCGTTACGGTCGCTTCTCCGACAACTACGCCGGTCGGCATTTTGAAGTTCGGCTCGTAAAACTCCCAATAGCAGCACCGATCCTTCAATGGATACGATATCTGTAGGGGAGAATCGCTGCCTGCGACCGGCCATTCGATTCGCAGGTTCGGAATTAAAGCCTTTGGCAGGGCATCGATACTCAGTCGGGCAGTTGCACCCTCTCCGCCATCCCGATTGATGAATGCGACGCTCAAACGGTCAAGGCCCGCGCCAATGACGAACTCCTTGCGGCGGAGCATCCGCGGCTCGAGCGCGCCGCCGAAATGAATTATTGGTACGACTGCTGGGGACTCTGCCCAGAACGTCCCAAACCAGCCGGCGTACATCGGCATTAAGCCGTCTACATTCATTGAGAGGCCGTAGCTGTCCTCTTTGCCGCCATAGTTCCAACGACGCAGACAAAAGTCCGTGTGTCTCGAACCGTTAGACGGCGTGATCTCTTCGAGTAGATAGTCGAAGTCCCACCTGCTGGCTGCCGACTCGAATGCTCCCAAATCCCTGACATGCGTTGGCTCAACGGGCGGCCCGTCGTCCGTTAGGTCGCCGTTGGCGTTCTTGTCGATGTACAAAGACTTGCCGTCCTCAACTATCCACACTTTCGAATTGGCATTCGCACCGAGCGCGATGAGCGCGTATTTCGGCAATGCGGACTTGTACTTAGGTTCCTTGGCAATGCGTCGCTCGATGCGATCCACCAAAGCATCGGCCGCGGACTTGGTTTGGTCAGGCTCGACTGCCACGGAGGGTGTCACCGGCGTTGCCGCAAGTAGCAGCCCCAAGATACCGACCATTGCCGTGAACTTACTGCGTTCGCAATCGGAACGGGCTACAGTAGTCATCGATTCGGCCCCCGGATGTTGGCAGGATCAATTGAGCCGACGCTGATTCTACGGCTACGCTTGGCGAACCGTCAATTACCAGAGAATCCAAGAGGCTTAAACGCCAGAGGTTTGAATGAAATGGCACGGAACAGCGGCGGCGTGTGGCGATCCGCAGCAGATGACCGCTCATCTCAAGGCGACGCGAAAGGGGACGACTTCGGTCTGTGGGTTGGCAGTCGTTTTAATCCCGACAAGGGCACCGCAGGCTGTTGTTGAACTGGTTCAACGCCCATGGGAAGATTTCCACCGGGATCGCTGAACGATTTAACAACAAGGCAAAACTCACCATGAGAAAGTCGTACGGCTTTCGCGAATACGAAACCATCGAACTCGCGCTGTACCACCAACTTGGCAACCTACCTCAGCCAGAACTCACCCACGAATTCTGCTGACGAGGCGAAAAGTAGGGCCAATCCTGCCGGCCCTATTTAAGGTCCACCGACCAGTAGGCATTGTCGAGAAAGCTCTTCCAGCTTTGGTATTTCGGGTTGCCGAGCTTGAGGCTCAGCATAGGGCTACGTTTTGGTTTGCTGGGTTGCCGTATGAGGTGCATGTGCGCTTCCTGTGGCGTGCGACCTCCTTTTCTCACGTTGCACTTCACGCAGCTGCACACGATGTTCTCCCAACTGGCTTCGCCGCCGCGGCTGCGCGGTGTAACGTGATCCAGGCTCAATTCGCTAGTCGGGAACTTACGGCCGCAATACTGACAGCGGTTTCCATCCCGTGCGAAAATGTTGCGGCGATTGAAGCGAATTGCTTGTTTGGGCAGCCTGTCGTAGGACAGCAGTCGAATCACGCGCGGGACTTGGATTTCAAAATTTACGGAGCGGATCCAGTCATCGTGCGGTGCCTTGTAACTGGCCCGCAACTCGCTGATTTCCCGCCAGCTCTCGAAATCGTAGTTGGCGTACTGGCCCTCCTCGACGTGTATCACCTCGGCCAGATCGCGAAACAACAAGCCGAATGCCCGTCGCACGCTAACTACATGCACAGCCATGTACAGCCGATTCAAGACAAGAACGCTAGCGCTCAACGGATTCACCGCGGCATTCGACATTACCAGCCTCGCAGATGTGGGGTCAGCGGATCGTTCGATACCGGGCCACATTTCCCCGGCCGCAAACTGCTCTCCCCTTCGACGGCTGAATTTGAGTTCTGGAAAACTGGAACAGCCCGATGGGGGGTGCAGCTAGTATTTTATTCGCCCCCCGGCCGACCGGCTAGTCAAGTTGCCCGTCAGAAGCCTGCCGTTCGGCACCCTTTTAGATGCAAAGGACGCATGATTCGGGCCCCGAACGCTCTTCTAGCGCCGATGTTTTGGCACTCGCTCGGCACGCTGCGCATGCGATCAGGTGCCAATTGCGTAACGTGCGCGGACAGGCGATGCGATGGCCGAGGATGAGGCGCCATCAAGGTCGGGACATAGTCTGCCCCTGACCTCCTGCGCGATTCACGTAGCGCGTTCCACTCCAGTGGTGCGCCAGAACGGCACATTTCCCCATTCATGTCAAGCCGACCTGAGCCTGAACTCGCGATTAAAAACATCCTCAAAAAAGGCTCCAAAACGACTTGCCTCGCAGAGCGAATTGTCATTAGGATGAACTTAGTTCTTACGCAAACAGTTCAGTGTTTCTCTACGGGCGTCATCGCCCAGGCACGGGGAAATAGCGATGATTCATCACTCGTGCGACCTCTGCAAACGACCATTGGATCCGTCGGACGATCTGCGTTACGTGGTCAAGATGGAGGTCTACGCCGCGTTCGACCCAATCGAACTGGACGAGCCTGAGGCCGACTGCGACCATCTGCAAGATCTTGACGACATCATCGAGCAGTTGGACGATTTGTCGAGCGACGCGATCGGCGACGAGATCTGTCAGCACCTGCGGTTCGACCTTTGTCCGGAATGCCGCAAGAGATTTCTCGCCAATCCACTCGGTCGCAAGGCGACCAAGAAATTCAACTTCAGCCAGAACTGAAGTCCGTTGCGGGGCCTCGTGCTGCAAATGGCGCGATGTAACGTCGAGCAGCAAAATTTAGACTGGTCGCGGACAGTGGCCCCGTTTGCGGCGCTTGGCGCGGGTGTAACGTCTTGGTGCGTCGTGGCCACGCGATGCTGCCAAGTTTGGCGAGATTCGCTTCTGGCATCCCCATTCGCACGACGCGCCCTGGGCGCGGCAGGCCTGCGATGACCCGCCGCTCGCTTCATCGTGCGATTCTCCTGGCCGTGTGTACGCTCGTCGCAGCATTGCAATCCTGGCGGGGTTGCAGCTACGAGCGGTTTCCAGAATCATTCGACGAAGGCAACTATCAAGTCCGTCGCGTCGTCGACGGCGACACCCTGCTAATGCGCGACCGCCGGCGGATTCGCCTCATGGGGGTCGACACGCCCGAGACCGTCAAGGAAAACACGCCGGTCCAACCCTGGGGGCCAGAGGCGACCGCCTTTACCCGCGAGTTCGTCGCCAACAGGGACGTTCGTTTGCAATTCGACCGCGAACGAATCGACCGCTTTGGCCGCTACCTGGCCTTCGTCTGGGTCGGCGATCTGATGCTGAACGAAGAGTTGCTGCGCGCCGGCCTCGCGCGCTGGGAGCCGGGCTACCATTACTCGCAGTCTATGAAGACCCGTTTCCGGAAAGCGCAGCGCGAGGCCCAGCAGGCGCATCGCGGGATTTGGAGCGGGGGCCAGCCGCATCACCAAAACGAGTCCTATCGATGATCGATCGGCAATGGGCCAGAGCGCGCGCCCGACTATGCACGGGAGGGCGCCCAAAGGGACGGCGCGTGGGGCCGTTGTTTGCCGGGTCTGCCGCTGCATTGCCCAAACTTGTTCACCCCCCGCGTGGCTGTTAGAATCGGCGATTCTTTACTATTCGCCCATTCACGACAGAGAAACTGGGGATCGTTGCCTTGGTCAACAATAAGAATCTGAAGATCGCCGTCATTGGCGGCGATGGTACTGGTCCCGAGGTTGCCGCCGAGGGTTTGAAGGTCCTGGCTGCGGTCTCGAAGCTTGAGAACTTCAGGTACGAGCTCGAACACTACGACTTCGGCGGTGACCGCTACCTGCGCACCGGCGAAATCCTGCCCAAGGGAGCCGTCGACGAGTTGCGCAAGTTCGACGCCATCTACCTGGGCGCAGTAGGCCATCCGGATGTCGCACCCGGCATCCTGGAGAAGGGCTTGCTGCTCGAACTCCGGTTTCAATTGGATCAGTACATCAACCTGCGGCCGGTGCAATTGTTCCCGGGCGTGGATACGCCGCTCAAGGATAAGGGGCCGGCGGACGTCGATTTCGTCGTCGTGCGCGAGAACACCGAAGATATGTACTGTGGCGTTGGCGGCTTCTTGAAAAAGAATACGCCCGACGAGGTCGCCACGCAGACCGCGATTTATACCCGCAAAGGGTGCGAGCGCTGCATCCGCTGGGCCTTCGATTTCACGCGCCGACGTAACAATCCCAAGAAGATGCTGACGCTGGTGGCCAAGACGAACGTGTTGACCTACGGGCATGACCTGTGGTGGCGCACATTTCGGGATGTCGCTAAGGAATACCCGGACATCAAAGCCGACTACAACCATGTCGACGCCTGTTGTATGTGGATGGTGAAGAATCCCGAGTACTACGACGTGATCGTCACCACCAACATGTTTGGCGATATCATCACCGACCTGGGCGGAATCCTGCAGGGAGGTATGGGCGTGGCCGCCGGTGGCAACATCAATCCTGATCCGGGTGGCACTAGCATGTACGAGCCGATGGGAGGCAGCGCGCCCAAGTACACTGGCCTGCACGTCATCAATCCAATCGCGGCGATCAACGCCCTGGGCATGTTATTGGAACACACCGGTCAACCGGCCGCTGCCGCCCGCGTGCAAAAGGCCATCCGCGCCGTGACCGGCAGCAAGATGAAGAGTCAGGCCGCCGGCAAGATGGGGCACAGCACACAACAGGTGGGCGATCTAGTGGTCGCGGCTCTGTAAGCGTCTAGCAGTCAAATCTCACCGCGAAATTTCATTCACAATTTCGAGCATCATGACCAACAACGGTGCGTTGGTCGGTTGTTGTCAAGGCACGCGTAACGGCGGCGCCGGCGCTATTGCTGCCGATTACTTGTTGCCGTTGTAGGGGCACGCTACGCTCGATTTTGACGCTAATTGAGCCCGCCTTCGCCGCTTGCGGGCTATCCGGTTCGGGCAGAATGCATGGGGACCGGACATTCTTGGAGTCGTCCACTCAATCACGGGATTAACATTAATGCGTTTGAACATGTTGCGCGCGCTATTAACAGCTTGGGTCTTCGGTTTATTGTCGCAAGCTGTTGTCGCGGTGCCTCTCGAAGTCGATTGGATTACCCAATATGGCAACGAGACACTTCAAACGGCCACACTTTCGCCCGCTCCGCGGATGTTGCGCAATATTTCGAACTCGCTGATGACCGCCGCGCCTAACTATTTGGACGGCTCGATCTATTTGCAACGCCGGACTGACTATGTTGACAACTACCGAGAATTAGCCGGTATAGGCGAGACAGCCCAAGATTGGCTCCGCCCCAATCGGGTGACAATTTCCGAGTCGGCGGTGGTCCTAGTGGCGGTTCGCGATGCGGACTATCCGGGCGCGGGAAGTCTGCTGACCAGCTTGGGCTGGACCTCATTAGGGGACACGATCACGATGGGCTATTATTCCGGCGCTGTACAACTATCGCTTTATGCCGGATTAGTAGATGCAGGGCCCGTGCAAATCTCGGGTGCGGGCGTGAATGACTTGCGTTTCGCCGGCCTCGATACGGAATCGCCGGCAAACTATTTTTTCTTCCAATCCTACAATGCCTTTTCGGCGGAGACGTTGGCCGATCTGCGCAATGTTAGCGTGCCCGAACCTGCGACGCTTAGCCTAGCGAGCCTCGCATTCTTGCTGTTGGTTTGTGAAGCTCGGCGACAACGGCGATCCGTCTAGCTGTTGCCAAGCGTGGTAGGCGCTTGAACCTTACCGTTTGGTTCCTGCCTGCTCTTCACCTGCTATGCTATTAGCGACGGTTCAACCGCTTTTGGCACGAACGAAATCGCAGGCAAGCGCAGATTCCGAGGATTGCATGAAGAACACACTTTTTGACCTCACGGGCCGGGCAGCGCTGGTCACCGGCGGCAGCAAGGGGCTAGGCAAGTCGATGGCCCGCGGCTTTGCCGAAGCTGGCGCCGACGTGGTGATCAGCAGCCGGCACGAGAATGAGCTGCGTGCTGCGCTCGATGAGATCGGCCAGGGGACCTCAGGCCGGCACGAATACATCGTGGCCGACATGACTGACCGTGCCGACGTCAAGCGGCTGGCTGCGGAGGCCACCAAGCGGTTGGGCCGCGTCGACATCGTGGTGAACAATGCCGGCAGCAACAACCCGCAACCGATCGACAAGATCACCGATGCCGACTGGGATCGCATCATCGAGCTGAACTTATCGAGTTGCATGGCCCTAACCAGGGCGCTCGCGTCGCAGATGATCCAGCGCCGCTGGGGTCGGGTCATTCACATCTCGTCGATCATGGCCCTGGCTTCCAAGGAGGGGCGCAATGTCTACTCGGCGACCAAGGCGGCCCTGATCGGCATGGCCCGCGCGAGCGCACTCGATCTTGGTAGCCATAACATCACGGTCAATTGCATCGCCCCGGGACCATTTCTGACCGACTTGCCTGGCACGCTACTGTCGGATGCCGAGAAAAAGGGCTTTGCCGAGCGCACGGCCCTGGGTCGTTGGGGAGATCCACGTGAGCTAGCTGGCCCGGCGTTGTTGTTGGCCAGTGAAGCGGGCAGTTATATCACCGGCGCGGTGCTGGTCGTCGACGGCGGCACACTGTGCAAGACTTTTTAGTGCTCGGTCCTGGCACTTCAAAAAGCGCGCGCCGACCGACCGACGTGAATAGTAGACGCGAGGGGCATTTCTTCGGCTGCGCAGCGACTATTAAACGGAAGCCATGCTGGCGTGGTATGCGTCGGCTACGCTGATGATCGCAAAAACGGCTCTTCCATGATTCTTGAACGGCGCGCGAACATGGCCACGCTCGTAATAATCACTATCCTGCCCCTTGGGGTAATCACGTGCCAGCTGGCCTTTGGTGCAGCGGGGCCCGTCGGTTATTCGATCTACAAGGTGGCCTTCCTCGTTCTACCGCTTTTGTATTGCCGTTGGCACGGAATCAGCGTTTTTCGAGATATTTTGCAATTTGGCAATTGGCGCAGCGGGTTGAAGCTCTCAATCGGCCTGAGCATTGCGGCGGCCGCGATTTTTGCCGGAGCCTACGCCGCCTGGAGCGATTTTCTAATCGACGAGGCCACGATCGTCGACAACATCGATCAACAGTTTGGCGTGGATCGAACAACAGTGCTATTGGTCGCGCCATTTACGATTTTGTTGAACTCGCTGCTTGAAGAGTCATTCTATCGCGGTTTTTCCTTTGGCCTGCTGGTGCGTAAAAACTTGGCAGTCGGCTACCTTTTACCGGCCGTGGCATTCACGGTGCAGCACGTGCTCTTTATCTATCATTGGGTCAGCGTATTGCCACTGGTACTAGCGATTGTTGGTCTGTTCGTACTGGCACTATTGCTCGAAGCAATGTATGGGCGGTTCGACACGATCGTCGCACCCTGGATCGTGCATGCCGGCGGCGATGTCGCCATGATGGGTATCGCCCTGACGATGTTCTATTGAACAGTCGACCGAGCGGTAAGTCAGCCATGCCCGACGGGGCCACTACGGGGACGTCGCATGCAGTGGGTTGCGCAATGCATTTACCTAAGCAAACATCACTCAACTATGCATCCGTGCCAGCGGATCGCCGCGATCAATGATCTCGGCCTCTGCGGTTGCCAACTCATCGAGCCGGGCTTGAATCGCGTCGGGTGTTGCGAAAAGCGTAGCCAGGCGGACGTAAGTCGCGTGGTGCCGTGCTTCGGACTCGAACAGGCCGGCATAGAATTCGGCTAGTTGCTCGTCGCGCAGGCGATCCTTCAACAGCGCGAATCGTTCACAAGAGCGGGCTTCGATCAATCCCGCTACCAAAAACCGGTCCACCGCTCGGCCCGGCTCGAGCTTGCGCACGAGGTCGTTTAGCTGTCGTCCATAGCTCGACGGCGTGAGGCGGCGAAACCGCATTCCACGCGCTTCAAGTAGATCGAGCACTTGGCGAAAATGGTCAAGCTCCTCGTCGACAATGGTCGTTAGCTCGCGCACCAGATCGATTTTGTCGACATAGGCGAAAATCAGGTTCATTGCCGTTCCGGCAGCCTTCTTTTCGCAATGCGCATGGTCGAGCAGTACTTCTTCCAGATTGTCCTCGACTGTGTCGAGCCACCAGGGGGCAGTGCTGCTCTTAAGGTTCAGCATGGCAGAATCGCCTACCTTCCCACACGGCCGGCGGCCAGCTGTTTGGCCCAGTCCTTCGCCAGCAAGTTGCACACGTAGTTGGGAAAGAATCGCTTCAGGCGCCAGAACGTGCGCCCTTTGCTCGGCAGAATGACATAAAGACGCTTATCCTGCATGGCCCGTACCGCCTCGTTGGCGACATCTTCCGCTGTGAAGCCTGCGGTCTTCATCATTTTCGAGGCCATGTCGCGGTCGATTTTCTCCAGGCGGCCGCCGCTCAAAAGATTCGTCTGGAAAAACGAGGGACAGACGACCGTGACTCCTACATTGTGTGATTTCAGCTCGCCATACAGAGTTTCGGAGAGCGACAGCATACCCGCTTTGGTTACGTTGTAGCCGGCCATGCCAGGACGGTTGACCACGGCGGCCAACGAGGAGGTATTGATGATGTGCGCACCGCGCGGGTTCTTCTTCAGCCACGGAATAAAAAAGTGGCAGCCGTAGATTCCGGCATTGAGATTAATCCCCATGATCCATTGCCAGTCTTCGAGCCGGTACTTGCTTACCTCGCCGGAGCCGGCAACACCCGCGTTGTTGACCAGCAAGTCGAGCTGTGGCCACTGCGAGGTTAGCGTTTCGCTTAGCTGCTGCCAGGCTTGCGGATCAGCGACGTCCATATGATGAGTAAAACCTTCGCCGCCGGCGGCTCGCACTTGCCGTAGTGTCTCGTCATTCTCTGCGTCGTTGACGTCGACGAGCGCCATTCGCCAGCCATTGCGGGCCAGCCGCAGGGCAATCGCCCGGCCTAAGCCACTTGCCGCGCCAGTTACTAGCGCATTGCGCTTATCATCTGCCATCGCGGAAATGGTCCCCTGCAAAAAGACTTCAGAATCCTCACGACTTCCGACGAGCCAGCCCGATTACGGAATCGGCCAAAGAAGTGCCGTGCGGGCAAGATAGACGCGCCCCTTGCCAGGGTCAAGCGGCGGAGATGCCGAGCGAAACGTTGGCCGAGCACAGACGTGCCGCTAGATCAATCGACGATTTGCAACTCGGCCCAAAAGAGCGGATGGTCCGAGGCTCCGCTGGCGTCGCAGCCAGCGGTTACGCTCTGCAGACCACGAGCCAGGATCCAATCGATGCGATGCGCTGGCACTTCAGGGGCACTTGCCGCAATGGCGTCAATCACGCCCGGCGCAGCCAGCAATGTTGCCAATTGCAGATCGTCCGGCGGAGTGTTCAGGTCACCCATCAAAATGGCTGGCTCGCGCAACGCCAAAAACAGATCGCCCACCGTGCGCAGCTGCTCCTGGCGGCGAACACTGTCGCGGCTGTCCAAATGGGTCAGGAGGATTTGGACGGTTTGGCCGCTGACTTCGACAGTAGAGAGAACAATGTTTCGATAGGTATGGGCGCCTCCGCGCGGCAGAGGTATGCGCTGCCAAGATCGTACGGGCAACGTGCTCAGCAGGCCGTTGCCGAATGAGCCGTCCCACCAGCGAGACTCTGTGGGCGCATAGAGCCAGGATAGTTTCAGGAGTTCTCCGAGTTGCTGTGCCTGGTCGGTCTGCCACCACAGCTTTGGACCCAAGACTTCATTCAAACCGATGATATCCAACTTGCGCAAGCAATGCGCCGTACGCGCCAGATCGCGATTGTTATCACGACCGCGACCGCCATGAATATTGAAGATCCCCACGCGGAAGATTGGCCATGCGACCTGCCCCTCACGAGCCGCTGTGCTAGCGCTTGCGGTGTTCGCCTCCTCGACCGATCGGTTGAACACTGTACCAGCCGCGGCCCCGGCTGGAATGCGTAGCGAACTGAGCGCTACCGTCGCAACCAGGATCAGCAACAGACCAAGCAGCCACCCGTGTCGTGCGGTGAAAGCAGTCCGTTTTTGCCGATGCAGATGGATCTTAGCCTGTTGGTCGCTGCGGTCAGCCGTTACGACCGGCGCAACGATCGTTGGACCTCGGACCATGTACGACACTCCGTAGGGAAGCAACTCAACACGCCAGGGCATATCCGCTGGCAGCAGACGACGTCAAGATCAGCAGGTTGCTTTTATATCATTGCCGTTAGTTGCGAAGCTCCAGATCGCACGTACTGGCTAATGCTAGCTTGCTTCATGGCTCAGACGTGGTTTCGCCGTTCGATGATCGCCGTCTTGCACGTTATGCGGGGCAAGCCAATCGTGCGCAAATGTCGCAACGTCCGGAGGGCACCGTTCGATAGCAAGCCACATTGACACTGTCGCGCCGTTTCGAGTACAAGCCCTGGACTTTTCACGTCTCGTTTTGCCTGATGCGACGGCGGCAGTCGCTCACCTGCGGCGGCGCGCCGCCTTGCTCGAAACTCGCTTCTTTTTTCCTTGCGCGCCTGGCTGCGTCGCGTGTTGGCTTGTTAGGTCCGCCACGAGATCCGACTATGAACAGCAAATCCCCGAAGTTGCGACTGGCTGATCCGGCGGAAGTAGCAGTCGACTCCGATCTGCAGACCGTACTGAATGCCTGGCACGATGCCACGATTCGTTGGGAACAGACGCACGAGACGCTGCAGGCCGAAGTAAGACGGCTCTCGACACAATTGGCGGCCAAGCAACCCATGCTGATCCGCGGCGATGATCCGACTCATGCCGGACGAATCGCCGCGCAGCTGGCGATCGGCATCCGTGACAAGTTGGTTCCTGCCAGCTTGCACCTTAACCTGCTGCGCCGACGCGTCCTGGACGATGCTGTGGCACTGGATCTTTTGCAAAAGGCCGATCAAAGCTTTGTCGATGCCGATAGCCTGGTTGAAAACCTGATGCAATTCGTCGTCGAGCGTCATCCTCACTTGCAGCCGATTAACTTGCGCGCACTGGTATGCGAAGTCCATGCCGAATTGCTGCCCACGCTCTGTGTTCAAGGCGTGGCGACGACAATTGACGTGCCCGAGCATGTATCGGTCGAGGCCGATTCCGCCATGCTACGTCGCGCCCTAACGAACCTGACACGCAATGCCCTAGATGCCATGCCTGGCGGTGGCGAGCTGGTGGTCACGTCGTATGTCGGGCACCATTGCGTCGAGCTAGAGATTGCTGATAGCGGTGTCGGGCTGGCCGACGAAGCGAAGGAACGGGCCTTTGAGCCCCTGTATACAACCAAAAGTAATCGGGCCGGCCTGGGACTAGCGATCGTGCAGAGTATTGCCGAGGCGCATGGAGGCGATGTCTTCGCCGCCAACTGCCCCGACGGCGGCGCCGCATTTACCATCAGGCTGCCGCGTCGAGCGCTGGCCGCCGCCGCATGATTCAACGAGAACCGACAGCGGCCTAATCTCCGCGCCAGAATATCAGAGTCAATTAAGCGCACAACCAGGAAGGTTGTGACAGAGCATTTCAGGAGCGCGCGGGATGGACCTCGTCAATCGCCTGTATAGCCAACTGACGGACCTCGTCCGTACGATGACGCCTCGGGCTCGCCTCACGGCGGCCTTGCTGATGGCAGTCGTCTTGGCCAGCCTGGGCTTCCTCGGCAGATATGAGTTGGCTGGCGAGACAACCTACCTGCTTGGCGGCCAAGTCTTCTCCGGCGACGAAATCACGGCTATGCAGGGAGCGCTCGGCAAAGCGCAACTGAATGATTTCACGGTCGAGGGGAATCGTCTCCGCATTCCCCGAGAGAAACAGGCTGTCTATCTCGCAGCGCTCGCCGATGGCAATGCCCTGCCGCAAACCCTCACCAACATTTTCTCTGAGGCAACCGACAAGGCGACCTGGTTCGCGTCGCAGAAGCAGTTAGCAGAAAATACGCGGATCGCCAAGAAAAAAGGAGTGGCCCTAATTCTGCGTAGCATGAGTGGGGTGGAAAGTGCCGAGGTCGATTTCGACAAAGAAGAGCCGCGAGGACTTCGGCAAGAATGCATCTCGACGGCTCTCGTGGCTCTCAAGCTACATGCCGGCCAATCGCTCAGCGAAGACCGAGCCGCTTTTTTCCAGCGCACCGTAGCGGCCGCGTTGATGATGTCACCACAAGATGTGACCGTCGTCGACAAGATCAACCATCTGGTCTATGGCGGCCGCGGGTCAGGTGTTGCCGGCGGGGGTGTCGAAGATTATCGCAGCCTAAAACTCAAGTATCAGGCAGACTACGAAGAGTCCGTCCATAAGGCGCTGACTTACGTCTCCGGAATCACGGTCAGTGCGCATGTGGAACTAGAGCGAGAACTGCGACACGAGGAAACGCGCATCGAGTCCGATGCCAATCGCGCCGCCTCGGTCGATCGCTTCGAGCCGCAGCGATCGACCGTCAACGAACCGGGTGGTCTGGCCGGCAGCCCATTGGTCTCGTCGAAAGAGAGCTCGAACTTGCCGGTACTGATCGATTCCGTCTTGCCCTTGGGGCCAAAAGCCTCTCCGGCGCATGGCGGCCCCGCGAATGATCGTCCGGCGCAGAATCAAACGACCACCGAGTTGGCCGGTCTGACTCCCAGACGCGTGACGATCTCGGTAGGCGTGCCGACAAGTTATTTTGTTCGTGTCTGGCGCGAACGACATGCCGCGCAGGCTTACGACGGGCTGACGCCGCCGGTGGCCGAACTCGCGCAGATTCAAACGGAAGAAATTGCCCGCATTCGCGAACACGTAACACCGCTGTTACCTGGCGCCGGCCTGTCGTCCTCGCTGGGCGATTTCGTTACGGTCACTCCCTTTTCGCACGTGATTGAGCCCGACCAGCCCGAGCCCTCGTCGAGCACGATTGCGGTCGATTGGGTGCTGAGCAATTGGAGCACCTGGATTGTAATCGCCGCCATGACTATTGGTCTGATGACACTACGATCGACATTACGTGCGGCGAGGCGTTCGCCACGAGGTAAAGCCACGGACGTCCCTGCCGATGGGCAACCGCGACGAGGCGTTGTTCCGCCATCAAAGCGCCCTTCCGAAACCGCCCGGCCAGTTACCGCGGGCAGGTCGCTGCGCGACGAACTCGCTGACGCAGTGCGCAAAGATCCCTCCGCCGCGGCGAATATTCTGCGATCTTGGATCGGAAACTCGAATTAACAATGACGCTCGCACACGACTCGCTGCGCCGCGTGGCCATCCTGGTTGCCGCCTTGGACACCCACAGTGCTGACGGCATCCTCGAGGGACTTTCCGCAGAGCACTCTGCCCAGGTGCGGCAGATGATCATTTCTCTCGGCGACATTGCCGATGTAGACGAGCAGGCGGTCATCGACGATTTTCTCAGCCGAGGATTCGCAAGCATCGACAGCACGATAGCTCGGCAACCAGAAGACGGAGTCGAGCTCTACATCTCGGCGGAATCCTCGGCCATTGACGCGAATCTGGTACCGGCGCTTTCAACGGCATTCGAACGACCGCTTGCAAACGCGGCACCAGTCTTTGAATTATTGGAACATGCCGAGCCTGCCGCTCTGGTCAAAGTGCTCGTGGGAGAGCGCCCTCTAACCATTGCCGTAGTGCTCTCGCGGTTATCGGAATCGCACGCGTCGATCATATTGGGTGAACTTCCCGATTCTCTGCAGGGTGAGGTACTCCGTTGTTGGATGGCACTAGGCGATGCCGATGCCGCGGTGTTGCATGAAATCGAGCAAGGCCTGCTGACACGGCTCGCGCCGCCGGCCCGCACGCGCGGACGACATGCCACGGATAGGAACCAGCTGACAAGGGTCGTACAGGCCGCGGCGCCTCGCGTGCAGCAACAGATTCTCGACAGGCTGGCCCTATACGATGCGTCCTATGATCAAGAGATGGTCACCGCGCCCCGGCTCGCTTTCGACGACTTGGAATACCTCAATGACGCGGGCTTGGCATCCATGCTGCGCAATGCTGATCCGCAAATGATAGTGCTGGCGTTGGCTGGCGCCGCTGAAAGTTTCGTCGAGCGGGTCGCACGACAACTACCAGGAGAAGAGGCCAAGCATTTACGTCGCGCGATAGAGTCTCTGGGACCAATACGCTTGGCCGACGTCGAGTCGGCGCAACAAGAGCTGGCCAGGCTGACCGAGACTCTTGTGCATCAGAGTAGCGTAACACTGGCCTCGTTGCCGCAAAGTGTTGCCGACTAATCGGCAGCGGCGGATTCGGTGAATCCAAATGACCCAGACACTCCTCCCCGATTTTGATTGACCAAAATCGGCAGCGACACGAGAGCGCCCTATGCCTAAAGTGATTCGAGCCGATCAGCGTGGCCCGGCAGCGCATTTCAATTTCGACGACATAGCGGCGCAGGCTGCAGAGGGGGTAGCCCGTGCGCGACGCGAGGCCGAAGCGATCATCGCCGAGGCCGTGAATGCTGCCACTGCCATTCGCGAGCGGGCAGAAATCGAGGGCCGCCAGGCGGCCGAAAAAGTCGTCGATCGCGTTCTCGAAGAGAAAGTGGCTGCGCAGTTCGCAACCCTGCGACCCGCACTCGACAAAGGATGCCGGGAATTCGCGCTTGTCCGGCAGCAGTGGCTGACCGAGTGGGAAGCACGGGTTATCCGCTTGGCGACCTCGATTGCGCGTCGGCTGATACGTCGCGAACTTGCTGCCGTGCCGGATATCCCCATCGCACTGGTGCGCGAGGCCCTGCAACTGGCCGCGGGCTCGACGCGGTTGCGGCTGCACATGAATCCCAGCGACCTCGACACGCTGGCACCTCAGGTTCAGCGCCTCTTAGACCAGCATGCCTCGGCGGCGACCATCGAGTTGTTTGTCGACACCTCGATCAGCCCTGGCGGCTGCCGCGTAGATACGGAACACGGATCGGTAGATCAGCAGTTCGAGTCGCAACTGGCGCGGGTCGCGGAAGAGTTGACCTAATCTTTGACGAGTAGTGGCGACGATGTTCGACATGATCGATCAACTGGATGGAATCATGCCGTCGGCAATGACGGGCCGTTTGGTGCGCACCGTCGGCACGACGGCCGCGGTGGCTGGGTTTCGCGCGCCGTTAGGCGCCACTGTAGGAATCGAACGCCAGATCGGTTCGGAAGTGTTGGCGGAGGTGATCGGCTTTCACGACGACCTCACTCTACTAGCGCCGTGGGGTGATATGCACGGCGTACGTCACGGCAGTCGCGTACGGCTGGTACGAAGCCGAAATTGGTTACGCGTGGGCCAGGGATTACTCGGCCGCGTCGTCAACGCGCATGGCGCTCCGCTCGACGGTCGTCCCCAGCCCGCGCTATTAGAGCGGGTGCCAATCGACGGTTGTGCCTCGAATCCCGTTTCACGTCCTCGGATTTCAATCCCGCTATCGACCGGCGTCAGGGCGGTTGATGGCATGCTGACTTGTGGCAAGGGACAACGGATGGGAATCTTCGCCGGCGCCGGGGTCGGCAAGAGCGTGCTATTGGGCATGATGGCGCGCAACTCGCGCGCAGACGTCAATGTCATAGCGCTAATCGGCGAGCGCGGCCGTGAAGTCAATGAGTTCCTCGAGCGTGATCTGCAACAATTCGGTCTAGGACGCAGCGTGGTAGTTGTCGCCACCAGTGACGAACCGGCCTTGATGCGCACACGCGCTGCATTAACCGCCACCGCGATTGCCGAATACTTTCGCGAGCAAGGCCAGGATGTGCTGTTGCTAGTTGACTCGCTGACTCGCTATGCGCTGGCGCAGCGCGAGATCGGCCTGGCTGCCGGCGAGCCGCCAACGACACGCGGCTATCCGCCGTCGGTCTTTGCCACGTTGCCGAAACTAGTCGAGCGCGCCGGCTTGACTTCGCGCGGCAGCATTACGGCGTTTTACTCCGTGCTCGTTGAAGCCGACGATCCTAACGAGCCGATCAGCGACACATTGCGATCGCTATTGGACGGGCACACTTGGCTCTCTCGAAAACTTGCCAGCCGAGGTCATTTTCCGGCGATAGATGTGCTGGATAGCCTCAGCCGGTTAATGACCGAGGTGACCACGCCCGCACATCGCGAGGCGGCGACTCTGGTGCGCGAGTTGCTGGCCGCCTATCGCGATCATGAGGACCTGATCTCGATCGGTGCCTATCGCACCGGCGGCAACCGCATGGTCGACGTGGCCCTGCAGATGCTGGAACCGATGCAGCATTTTCTTAGGCAGAGCATCGACGAGGCTGTCACTATTGACGAGGCCCGCGAGGCGCTCTTAAATCTTGCGCGCTTGGCGCAACAGCGAGTGCAATCATCCGCTACCACTGCTGTTAGGTAATCCGAGTCTTGTCGTGCAGCGGAACCCATGTACCACGGCGCAGGACGATGGGCAAATTCAAATTCCGACTCGAGACACTGATCAACCTCCATCAGACAGAGCGGGATCGATTGCGACGGGATCTCGCCGAGGCCTTGAGCCTGTTGGAGAATACGCGAGCCCGCCAGAACCGAGTCACCGCCGAGTTGCAGGTGGCAACACGCGCTCACGCAGCGCGAGCGGGTATCGTCGATATCGCCCGGTTGCAAGCAGCGGGGGTCTACATTGCCGGGTTACGGCAAGACGAGGCACGCTGCACCCAGGAAATGGCCGTGCTAAACGACGAGATTGTGCGGCGGCGCGAGGCGCTGTTGGCCGGCGATCGCGAAGTGCGCACGCTGGAGAAGCTACGCGAGAACCAACACGTGCGATTCCGTGCCGACCAGCAACGGCGCGATCAACGGCAGTTTGACGAACTGGCCAGCCGTGCCAGCGGCCATCAGGCGGACTTCTAATCGCTACGATGCTAGCACGTCGTCCGCGCGTCTCGACAGCTGGAACCCAGCCGCCGGATCGCCGGCAAGGGCAGGGGGTTGATCTTGATCCGGCATCGAAATTCAGCGACAAATACCGCCCCGAATCGCGCCTTCACGATGCTTGCGGCACCCGACGCGCCAGTCGTCGTGGGCCACGCAAGAGTTTTTGCAAAACTGCGATGGCAGGCAGCCGGTCAAAAGGCTGCTATGCCTGACCTGAGGATTGGCTCCCACATGGCAGCGGGCGATCCCAACGCCGACGATCATCCTTCGCACGGGCGCACAGGCGACGCCGCGCGGCTTTCCGAGGGAGTTGAACGGATGTTTGATGCGACCGAGGCCGCGTTAGCCGCGCTGGCCCCCCCGACGCATGCGGCAACGCCACGCTCATTCGAGTTCCGCGATTTTGTGGGGTCGCTGGCGGGGATGCCCAGCGCGTTGTCCGTTGACGAGGGTCCTGTAGAGGCCAGTCTGAGGATCGAGATGGGGCGCGCGGAGGTGAGCCGGGACGAAATGCTTGGTTTGCGCTCTGGGGCGGTCGTTCCGCTCGACAAGCTGGCGAATGATCCTGCGGATGTTTATGTCAACGGTCGATTGGTCGCGCGCGGTAACGTAATGGTGCTCGACGAGAAATTCTGCATTCGCATCACCGACCTGGTGGCGACCGCGGCGAACGTGGCGTGCGATTAGGCGCTCCGCTCGTGGCTGCACGCATGTCTGGCACGATGGCAGTTTTCAGCAAACAATGTTCGATCAGAACAAATCGCAAGCACGCATGATCGATCATCGCCCACATCACCGATCGCTTGTGTACGCCACTGCTTGCGTGGCGGCATTCGTTGGCCAACAACTCTTGGCGCCGCGGCCATTGCAGGCTGCGCCTCCTACCGACAACGGCATCGCGGCGGGGCGCGCCGCCTCCGGTTCCATTCGCCAAACGACTCATACTGCGTCCTCAAATGCGCCGCCGTACATCGACCGCGGAGCGACAGCTTCCCCTCGCAATGGCATGGCGCCGGGCGCGGCGCCGCGCGATGTTGAGCCCGGCGAAGAGAAAATCCGGCTCGGGGCCGCCGAATCACCAGTAAGTAATCAAAGCACGCCGTCGGCGCGCGGCGCCTCACATGGCCTGAAGGCACTGACGAGTCTCGCCGTGGTACTGGGACTGTTTTTGGCCGTCGTCTGGGTTATGCGGCGTAGCACGCCGCAAGCGTCACGACGACTGCCGGCCGAGGTAGTCGAGGTGCTCGGGCATACCACGCTCGGCCATCGCCAGCAGGCCCAACTCGTGCGCTTGGGCAAAAGCCTGTTGTTGATCGGCGTGTCACCGGCTGGCGCCGAAACACTGGCCGAGGTGACAGATGTCGCCGAGGCCGACCGCCTGGCCACACTTTGCCGTGGCTCGAATGTCGGCGGTGCGAATCCTTCGTTTCGCGACGTCCTCCAACATTTCAAAGAGCGATCGTCGACAGCTCGTGCGACGAAGGCTCAGATGGGGCTAGGGCTGCACGCCAGTGTTCGGCCGGAGGAGCACGATGTCTAGCCCTCGTTACAGGTGGTGTTTGCCAGTCCTTGTCGTCGGGGTCGCGCTGGTGCTTGCCTGGGGGCAATCGGTCGCCGCCCAGGAGGGGCTCAACGCGCCCGCAAGTCTCGAATTGCCGGAAGGTCTGCTTGCCGGCCCTGCGGGTTGGACAAGCCCTGAGGGATTAAGCTCGTCGATCCAAGTGATGCTGTTGCTGGCGGTCATGAGCCTGGCACCCGCCGTGCTTTTGATGACAACCTGCTTCGTGCGAATCGTCGTAGTGCTGAGCTTGTTGCGGCAAGCTATAGGTGCGCAGCAGTTGCCGCCGAATCAGGTGATGACATCGATCGCGCTGTTCTTGACCCTATTGGTTATGGCGCCGGTTTGGAAAGACGTCTACGACAACGCCGTCGTTCCCTACAGCAATCGTCAGATCGACTTGGATCAAGCATGGACCGCCGGCTGCAAGCCCGTCAGACGCTTCATGAGTATGCAGATTGAGAAGACGGGGAATAGCGAGGACGTGCGACTGTTTCTCGATTACTTGCCCAACGCCGCCACACAGGAATATCAATACTACGAGGACGTGCCGCTTGCGGCGTTGATTCCCGCATTCATGCTCAGCGAACTTAAGACATCATTTCTCATCGGTTTTCAAATCTATTTGCCGTTTCTGATTCTCGACATGGTGATCGCCAGTGTGCTGGTTTCGATGGGCATGCTGATGCTTCCCCCGGTGCTGATCTCGTTGCCGTTCAAACTGATGTTATTTGTTTTGGTCGATGGCTGGCATTTGATCGTGGGTATGCTCTTGGCAAGTTTCCAAGCCTACTCATGATCGTGGTCGCAGGTTGCGGCGTAGTTCCGAGGTGCTTTACGCACGTCAACCCACATCGATAGCCAGAAGGGTTTATGGAACCGCACGTCGCAATCGACCTGGCACGCGAGGCCGTGATGACGATGTTGATCGTCAGCGCGCCGGTTCTGATTGTCGGTATGGTTGTGGGCTTGATCGTGGGTTTGGTCCAGGCCGTGACGCAGATACAGGAACAGACGATCGCCTTCGTTCCCAAGTTGGTTGCCACGTTGATCGTGCTCTCGCTGAGCATGCCATGGTTGCTCACGCGCATGACGGAATACTTTCGCGATCTGATCGAGAACATTCCGGCGTCACTTTGATAGCGTCGAGCGGCGCCCCCAGCCAATGCTGTTCGCCCAAAGCGCGCCGGGCGTGGCAACTTTTTACACGCGACCCCATCGAGTGCGACCATGCCGTGGATAGTGGAACTGTTACCGACGCACTTGCTGGTCTTTACGCTCGTGCTGGGGCGCGTGGGGGGAATGGTGTTCGTCGCGCCGCTATTCTCTGCGATGGCCGTGCCGGCCCATATTCGCGCCTTTGTCGCGATCGCTTTGGCAATTCTGCTTTTACCTGCGCAGGCCACGAGCGACATTGTCGCGCCGGCATCTTTGATCGAGTGGTTACTGACCGTCGGCGTAGAACTGCTCATTGGCTTGGCCCTCGGTGTCGGAGCGACGATCCTTATTGCCGGCATGCAGCTGGCGGGCCAGTTGATGGCCCAGGCGAGTGGACTTTCGCTTGCCGAGGTTTTCGATCCCGGCCTGGACGCGAATGTGCCCGTGGTGTCGCAATTTTTGGGTTCGTTCACATTGGCCGTGTATCTATTGATTGGCGGGCATCGCTGGCTCTTGGCCGGTTTGATGAATACGTTTTCGACGCTTCCTCTGGGAAGCGGCCGGTTACCGGGGTCGGTGGCCGACGCTCTGGTGGCATTGCTGACCGAAAGCTTTTCGCTGGGGATCAAAGCAGCGGCGCCACTGGTGATCTCGTTGTTGCTGGCCACACTCGTCCTCGGCTTGATCGGACGAACATTGCCACAGTTGAATATCTTGTCGGTCGGATTCGGTCCCAATGCGATCATTGCCTTTGGGATGTTGGCGATGCTTCTGGGCACCATCGCCTGGCTATTCGAGGATCGATTGCAGCCGGCGATCGTGCTCGTTCTAGATGCGCTGGCGTCGACCGGGCCCAACACTCTGGAACTGCGTTAGGAATCGTTGCGTAGATCGGTACTTCGCAGTGGCATAGTTTAGAAGGCGGACGAGATACTTTCCCATGGCCGAATTGACCGGCGACAAAACACAGGAGCCGACGTCGCATCGTCGCCAGCAGGCGCGTGAGCAGGGCCAGGTTGCCCGCAGCCGCGATGCATCTTCCGCCCTGTTGCTTTGCGGTGCGGTCATAACGTTGCTGTGGCTGGGGGGGCCGATTGTCGATTTCCTAGGCAATCTCACGATTCGTCAACTCGGGGGCGATCCGTGGCTGTCGGCAGATATCTCGTTTGTGACAAGCGAGTGGAGCGGTCTGTTGACATCGCTGGCCGTCGTGTTGTTGCCCATCCTCGGGCTGATGATGCTATTGGCGATTTCCGGCAATGTTCTGCAGGTCGGATTGATTTTCCTACCCGGTAAGATATTGCCGGACTTCTCGCGCATCGATCCCCTGGAGGGATTCAGTCGCCTGGTTTCGTTGGCAAACTTTGGACGATTGGCTTTTGGCTTTATCAAACTCGTCGTCGTAACCAGCGTAGCGTGGTATTGCCTGGACTCAGAACTCGAACGTGTTCTCAATAGCGGTCATTTACCTGTGGCCGAGTTGGCGGCCTTTATGGCACAAATAATCGTCTGGACAACTCTCAAGATCGGCGTGGCACTGCTGACGATAGCCGGCATGGACTATGCCTACGAGCGTTGGCGTCACGAGCGCGATTTGCGGATGACCTCGCAAGAGATCCGCGAGGAGTTGCGCAGTATGCACGGCGACCCGCAGGTTATGTCACGGCGTCGCGCGTGGCATCGCCAGTCACGGGCGGCGGCGCAAGTGGCGAGCACGTTGAAGGCCGATTTACTGATCGTTGACGGGAAAGGACTGGCTGTTGCCGTGCGCTACGATGCGTCGTCGATGTCCTCTCCCTTGGTGGTTGCGAAAGGAGCCGGCCCGGCCGCCTCGAAAATGCGCGAGTCGGCGGAGGCTCAGCGCGTGCCCTGCGCCACAGAGGCGGCACTCACCCGGTCGTTGTATGAGGGCGTGTCGCTAAATCGGCCTGTGCCCCAAGAGTTTTATGGTGGCGTGGCCGAGCTTTTGGGGAAAAAATGTTCGGTCGCCATGGTCGAGGGTAGTCGACCCGCTCCGGCAGGCGCGACGTAGCTGGGTGGTCGCACCACCAGGGCCTGTCGCGCAAGACGAACTCGTCATCCTGGTTTCCCGACGTCTGCATTCCTGTGGACGGTTTTGCAGACATGGGGTGCCTTTGATCCGCGCATGCCGTGCTTTAGGCACATGCATTGCAATCTGGAAAAGTACCTTCGGTGCTCCGAGGAGTCCTCATTTTGTGAGACGCAACTCATTCTGAAAGGAATGGTTACACGATCCTGATCAGGAAACGAAAGCGTTTGGCATGTGGAATGCGTTGCGGAAGCCCGCGAGCTAGTTGCGGCTCGCATTGAATTGCGGTGCTGCTGACCACAACCAAACCGATGCGATCATGGTTTCCCGACGGCTCATTTTGGCGCTAGTGGCCTCTGCTGTCCCATTGGGCGTACTGCACTTGGTTGTGCTTCGAGATGTCTCGTTCCCCTCTTCCCCGCAACTCGTCGAGCAGGGGCAGGGCAGCGCTCGTTCTCCTGTCGCATCGAGCATCACGTCCGCCTCGCGGTGGTATTCTTTTGTCCCTGGACATGGCAAATGGAAGTGGCGCGGTTCGATTTGCGCCACCATGATTCCTCTGCAAACTATTGCGGCAATTTCGACGGGTGATCCGACAAGGCTCTCTTTGTCGTTCCCGAGCCTGCATGCCCTGCGTGTCAAGCTGCAGCTGTGACGCCTTTTTCGGACGGCACAATTCGCCATCCGCTGCTCGCAGCAAGCTCGGCCGTCGCTTCCGCTGTCAGTCCCAGGGATGGGGCGTACCCTTTTTGTCCATTAACCCTATTGCCTGACGAACGCGTTGGCACTCGCACCATGAGCAAGGGAGCATTGCCATGCGCGAGCGAGAAGCCATTCATGGTCGGGTGCGTTAGAGGCCGTGAACGCGCTATTTGCCGTTCCAAAGCTCGGTTGCGTAAGTTTCGATGATTCTCGGAAATCTTGCAGGGGTGCAACCTGGACCCACTGTCAATGTGATTCCGTCTTGCCAGGTAGTCCTTCTAGACGAGCGAGTCCAGACATGAAGAAATTGCTGTGGTTGTTCTGTCCGGCGGTGTTGTTTTTGACGATTCTCATTCCTCTTCAGCACGAGGCGTCGGCGCAGGAGGCCGCCGAAGCCGCCATCGAAGCGGCCGCGGGGCCGGCCGGCACCTCGGCCGAGGCGCCCGCGCCACCTCACGTGCTAGATCGTGGCGACAATGCCTGGATGCTGATGTCCTCGGCCTTGGTGTTGGCCATGACTACGCCTGGATTGGCAATGTTCTATGGCGGCTTGGTGCGCAAAAAGAACGTCGTTAGCGTGCTGATGCAATGCATGTTCTTGATGGGATTAATGACCGTGCTGTGGGGCACCGTCGGGTATTCCCTTTGTTTTGGCGGTATTGCTGCGCCCGATGCCTGGATCGGCAATGCGGATCACTTTTTTATGAATGGATTGCAGGCCACTTGGACCGAGGGCAAGGGATCAGACATTCCGCTTTTCCCCACACTTAACATCCCCTGGTTCACGCACATGCTGTTTCAAGGAATGTTCTTTATCATCACGCCGGCACTGATCTGTGGTGCCTTTGCCGAACGCATGAAGTTCAGCACGATGGTGGTCTTCATGATCCTGTGGGGATTGCTGGTCTACTGTCCGTTATGCCATTGGGTATGGGGGGGTGGCATCTTTGCCTATGGCTCGGAACATGCGAAGACCTATTGCGCCGGCGGTGCACTCGATTTTGCTGGTGGCACGGTCGTGCATATCAGCTCGGGCGTCTCGGCTCTGGTGTGTGCCTTGGTTCTCGGTAAGCGCACAGGATACGGTACCGAACCGATGCCGCCGCATAATTTGACCTACACCGCCTTGGGTGCCGGCTTATTGTGGGTCGGCTGGTTCGGTTTCAATGCTGGGAGTGCCCTCGCGGCCGACGGCATCGCCGCCAGCGCCTTCACCGCGACGCATTTTTCGGCGGGAGCCGGCTGCCTGGCCTGGTCCCTGATGGATTGGATTCGTGGTGGCAAGCCGACGCTGCTGGGTGCCTCGTCAGGCGCCGTCGCAGGGCTCGTGTGCATCACGCCCGCGGCCGGATTCGTTCAGCCCATGCCTGCGATCGCGATGGGGCTGATGGCCGGTTGCATGTGCAGCCTGACTTGCTCTGTGATGAAGCACAAGTTGGGCTACGACGATTCACTCGATGCTTTCGGCGTACACGGCCTCGGAGGCACACTCGGCGCGTTACTGACAGGCATCTTCGCCACGCGCGCCGTTTGGGACATTGGCAAGGGCGCAACCCTTGGTTCTCTTGAAGGAGGTCCGGTGCTCAAAGCCCAGATCATCGCCACGGTGGCGACCTGGGTCTTTGCAGGCGCCGTCTCGTATGTGCTGCTCAAGGTGTTGGATCTGACGATGGGCTTGCGCGTTTCGCGCGACGAAGAGTTGCAAGGCCTCGACATCACGCAGCACAACGAAGAGGGGTACATTTTCGTCTGACCCCGTCTGGCAATGTCTCTCTCCCCATTAAATGGGGAGAGGGACCACCGCAAGGCGTGTAGGTATGTACCAATCAACGCCTTTCAGTTCCACCAAAGGCAGCGTCGGGAAAATGAATCTAGTTCTAACGTTGTGTGAGCAGGCAGTTGAGTCGTTCGTGATTCCGTGCGAACGCGACAGTTGATTGCGGCTACGCGAACGCTAGGACTCTAACGTACTCGTGGGGATTCTGGCTGTCGCCAAGCCAGAAGGACGGCCTTGGCTCGGGTGACCATGTCGCCCGGGCCAAGGTTTTTTGTTGCGCATGGACAGCAAAACGAATCAGCGCAGTAGCCCAGCCCGCATTGCTGCTATATTCGTCGCGACGACGGACACCCTGGATCTTTCGATCTGTTGTACCTTTTCAGGTCGCCGCAGCCCCCGCTGGTGTGTCAGGTGTCCTACGAAAAGGGGGACACGCTCAGCCGATGCTTTGCTAGACGGAGTCAACGTTCGATGGACGACGCCCAAGAGTTTCTCCAAACGTTGACCGCGGTTTTGTGCGTGGCGGCGGTGACAACCGTGCTGTTCCAGCGGCTCCGGCAGCCCGTCGTGCTCGGCTACTTGCTGGCGGGCATGGTCGTCGGTCCCCATATTCCCATTCCACTTGTGGCGGATAGCCACATTGTGGGGAAGTTAGCAGAATTGGGCGTCATTCTGCTGATGTTTTCGCTGGGCATCGAATTCAGCCTTACCAAGCTGGCCCGCGTCGGACCTACGGCCGGATTCGTTGGCATCGTCCAGTGCAGCCTGATGTTGTGGCTGGGCTATCTCATTGGCCAGGCCTTTGGCTGGTCGCGATTAGCTAGTCTGTATGCTGGCGCCGTTATCGCGATTTCCAGCACCACAATCATCGTGAAGGCCTTTCAAGAGCAACGGATCCGCGGCGATTTCACGCACGTTGTCTTCGGCGTGCTGATTGTCGAAGACCTGATCGCGATCGTGCTAATCGCCATCCTGACGGCGCTTTCGGCCGGCGAAAGTCTCGGGCCGATGGAACTCGCGCTGACGGGCGGACGCTTGGCATTATTCCTAGTTGTACTGACCGTCGTCGGTCTGCTCACGGTGCCGCGCGCTATGCGCGCCGTCCATAGCTTGGGTCGCAACGAGACCACGGTCGTGGCCACGGTCGGGCTAGCATTTGGTTTCGCATCTCTGGCGGCGCTGTTTGGTTACTCGGTCGCCTTGGGGGCGTTTATCGCCGGTGGACTGGTGGCGGAATCGGGAGTCGAACGAACCATCGAGCGCCTGGCACAGCCCGTCACAGATGTGTTCGCGGCGGTCTTCTTTGTCTCGGTCGGCATGTTGATTGATCCAGTCGATATTGCCGCCCACTGGGTAGCTGTATTGGTGTTTCTAGCGGCGGTCGTGGTAGGCAAAGTTTTGTCCGTGACGTTCAGCGCATTCTTAACCGGCCAGAGCATCCAATCCTCGGTGAAGTCCGGAATGAGTCTGGCGCAGATCGGCGAATTCTCGTTCATTATCGCCGGCATCGGCGTGACAACGAACGCGACTGAGGGCGTGCCGCTCTATTCCATCGCGGTGGCGGTCTCGGGACTGACAACCTTGTTGACGCCTTGGTTGATTCGCGCCGCCGAGCCCACGGCCGCGTTCGTCGATCGCAAATTGCCACGACGTATGCAAACTTTTGCGGCCTTGTATGGTTCCTGGTTCGAGCGGATGCGGACGACATCCGCGAACAAGGAAACATCGCGTGTGCGTCGGCTCGGTCGCTGGCTAGCTGTCGATGCGACGCTGTTTACGGCGATCATCATCACGGCCTCGATCCAATCGGATGATCTACGCAATCTGTGCGAGCATCATTTGAATGTTCCGCCGCGGTTCTCGACCTTGTTCGTTGTCGTGGCGACCGCCATTTTGTCGGCGCCGTTTGGGCTGGGCATGATTCGCATGGCCCGTGTACTAGGCCTTGAACTCGCGATCCGCGCTTTTCCGAATGCCAGGATCGATAAGACAGACTTGG
>DASXEJ010000143.1 GCA_036490175.1 Pirellulales bacterium
CGCGCCATGCTGATCGCGGCCGGTGTCGTGGGGGGCTTAATTTGCGGGCTGGGCGTGCTGTTCCTGACGCTACAACCAGTACCCACCGCATCATCGGCAAATCCGACATACCCCGAAGACCGCGAATCCAACGCTCGCCGCCGACAAGAAGCCGGACGCCAGCGGGATCGCGAACGCGAGCGGTCTTTGGCTCCGATGGCGCAGGAGGAAGAGCCGGAACCAGTCGGCTCGGTCCACGACTAGCAATGGCGAGCAAACAACTGAGGACTCGCCGACAGCGAGCGGCACCGCTATGTCTGTCGGCGGGGAGTTAATCTCAGTCCGCTTTCGGGCCACCGCGGATTTGATTGACGGCATCCGCCGCAGCACGTTGTAGTAGCAGGAAATCGGCGCCGATCGCGAACCATGCGACTCCTTGGGAGTGCCACTGGCGGTAAATATCCGGCGTATCGCCGAGCGCCATGCCGACGGGTATCCCGACGGCGCGTGCCTGGCGAATCACGGTCTCAATCGCCTGCAGCGTCTCTGGATGCCGTGGCTCGGCCCGATGTCCTAACGATGCGGCCAAATCCTGCGAACCGATCACGATGGTGGTCAGGCCTTCGACTCGCAAGATCTCGTCGATGTTATGCACCGCATCAATGTGCTCGATCTGTACGATTATGATCACAGATTCATTGGCCCGGCGGCAATAATCCGGTCCTCCGGCCGTGCCATAGACCGACGGCCGACGCGGTCCATAGCCGCGGATCCCCTCGGGCGGGTACCGGCAAGCAGCGACGGCACGGCGGGCCTCGTCGGCCGTACGAATCAGCGGGATGATAATGCCGGCCGCCCCGGCATCGAGTATGGGCTTGATCAGCACCGGATCGTTCCAGGCGACGCGCACCAGCGGAGTGGTGTGCGTGCCACGAGTGGCCATAATGTGTCCCTGCACGGCCGCCACCGAGAGCGGACCATGCTCGGCATCGATCCACACGAAGTCCAGCACGGTCGAGAGGGCTTCGGTCACCGTGGGGTCGCTAAATGTAACGCAGGTCCCCAGGCATAGGTCGTTGTTGCGTAACTTGCGGCGAAAGGTTTCGGCATTATCCATGATGCTGGTATCACATGCTTTGGTCAGAGGACTTGGCAAGAACCTATCGATTAAATTGCAACCCGCTCAACGGAAGGGCCGTCGCACCGTGGGCGGTTTAGAATAACGCGATCGCGCGACCTGGCCCACCGTGGCAGCCGCGGATTCTTATCGGCGCAAAGATGAAGTACGCTTCGGCGGGCAACTTGCCGACGCCGGTCAAGAACTCGACCGCGACCATCTCTTTGCCAGCCAGTGCCCAATAGGTCATGAGCGCTCGCTTGGGATCTACGCCCCCGAGAGTTGGGCCATCCGTTGCAACGCACCGGACCCCTTTTTCGGCCAGGTAAGAAATCGCCTCGGGTCCAGGCGCAGGCCAACCTTCGCGTTTACCGTTCAACGGATCGGCCAGGCAGGCAAGTCCTTCGGGCAATAATTTGAAATGAGAGTCAACATAGCCGCTATGAAAAATCACGACGGTGCCGGGTTTGATCTCTCCCTGGGCTTCTTCATGCCGCTTGATGTCGGCCACCGTGATTTCCGGGGATTGAGGCCACGATTTAGGGTCGGTTGTGCCAACGAGGTGCTTCACGTCGACGACCCGTGTCCAACCGCAGGTCCATGCGAGGGGCACTTGTTCCGTGGTCATGGTACTGGTGCCACGCGGACCGTACTTGCGCTGGTATTCATCGAGCCAGCTTTGGACCTCGGGAGCGTAGGTAGTGTTGTCAAAACCCGGAGCTGGCAAGGCATAGCTCGGTGGAACCAGGTGTGTGCCGGTGTGCGCATCGAGGACGTGCGTCTGGTGGAACAGGCCCAGATTGGGCGCGAAGAAGAGCGGCACTTTTAGATACGGTTCTCGGTGCCGACCCGCGCCAACTCCTGGCCAGGCGACGGGCAAGTCCGCCGCCAACACCACCGACAGATCCACCACTTGCTTCTTCCGCGCCGATTCGATCAAGCGCGCCGCGAGCGGGTCTCCTACGACCGCTATCGCCCGCGCTTCGGCGTAAGGGCCGTCGGCATGCTTGGGCGAGAGAAGGCAATAGAACGCACCGGTCGCCGGAAGTTTGTCGAAGCCCGTTCCCGATTCGGTCCAAATCATGCCATATTTCAAGCCGGCTAAATGCGTCGGTTCAGCCAGGTCGGGCAGCGGACCCATACTGGCGCTGTCGGTGGCGAGTGCCATCACTTTGCGGCTGGCGAGATACTCCATGCAATCAGGGTCGGGATCGGGCCATGCCGGGGCGCGGCCTTCGACAGGATCAGCGAGAAAGCGCCGCCCGGCGGGCAATGGCTGATAAAACTTATCCGTATAGCCGCTGCGGAAGAGCACTACGTCGCCGAAACCCAACGGACGATGCTCGCGCTCCCAGGCGGCAACCCGCTCTTTCTTTACCAGAGCGCTGCGACCGTTTGATTCCGACTCCAGCAGGTCGCGGCAATCGACCACGCAGGCTGCGCCAGCAAACTGCCAGGCTGGCACTTTGTCTGTAAACATCCGTCCATACGGGCCGGCGTTGGGCAGCTTGGTGTCGGGATGGGGAATCGAGTGGGGCGGCACGTCAAGCTGTGTGCCGGTATTACCGTCGATCAACAGGATGTCATCGTTGTACGCGCTCAACGGCCCAATTCTGAGATAATGATTGATATGAAACGGTGGAAAGCCAGCGGCCGGCCAGGTGCCAGGCAACTCGGGCGAAACCATCAACGACAGGTCGATTACCTGAGGTTCGCCGGCAGCCAGTGAACTCCCGGCGAATACCTGATACCAAACGGCCAGAAAGAACGCTGCAATCGCTGCATGGGTGCCGCGTGACTGAGAATCTGCCAGCCGCTCTCGGGTGTCGTTCATGGGATCCTCGGACAGGGGAGTGGACGGCCGTGATGGCTAGAGGAGCGCTGTCAGAACATTTCCCACGCTGAGTGGAAAAGGGCGGCCCAGATGGTCGTGGACGACGGTTTGCGGATCGAGGCCCAGGCAATGAAACATGGTGGCGTGAATGTCCGTTGGGTCGATCGGTTGAGTCGTCGGGAAGGCTCCGATCTTGTCCGAAGCGCCGAGGACCAGGCCACCTTGCACTCCGCCCCCGGCCAACAAGACCGATTGGCAGGAACCCCAATGGTCGCGTCCGGCGGCCGCGTTGATCTTGGGTGTGCGGCCAAATTCACCCATCACTACTACCAGCGTCTCGTCCAAAGTACCACGCTCTGAAAGATCCTCGATCAGAGCCGACAAGCCCTGATCGAGCATCGGCAGAAGCTCTGTCTGGAGCGCCTCGAAATTCTTGGAGTGCGTGTCCCAGCCGTCGCAGACTGTCATCTCGTTAAAGTGAATTGTTGTCATCGGTACGCCGGCTTGCGCCAACCGGCGCGCCAGCAGCAAAGCGCGGCCAAAACGGTGATCGCCATATCGCTCGCGCAAACGTGTCGGCTCGCCGTCGAGGGAAAAAACATCGGCAGAGCCGCCTTGCGCTCCGGTCAGTGCGATCGCCTGATCGCGTAACTCGTGATAGGCCGTGCCGTTTGTGGTTGCCGGCCGACGCGATTCGATGAACGATAACAACCGCGCACGACGGTCGAGCCGGTCGGCCTCGATATCGTCAGGTCGACCGAGCGCGGGCACAGCATCGCGCGTGCCAGGGTCGCCGTCGACGCAAAGGGGATCAAACAGCGGACCGAGGAAACCGCCGCCGCCGCCTCGGAGTGGAACCCGTGCTCGCTTGAACTCGCCTTGCAAACTGCTGCGCACGGCCAGCTGCGGAATCGCGATGTGTCCTGGCAAGGACAAACGGGGTGGCAGCATCGCGGCGGCCAATGCTCCGACGTGCGGTGAATCACTACGTTGCGGCGGCCGAACGTCGTTGTCCATCTCCGGACGTTCCACCTGCCGGCCCGTGAGCGTGTAATAGATCATCGGGGTGTGGTTGTGATTATTGTGGCTCACAGAGCGCACCAGCGCAAACTGCTCCGATAGCTGCGCCAAATGCGGCAGGTGTTCGCAGATGCTCAAGCCCGGGGTAACGGTAGCAATGGGCTTGAATGGTCCGCGAATTTCGGCCGCGGCCTCGGGCTTCAGATCCCACATATCCAAATGCGGTGGTCCGCCGAGCAGGTAGACAAAGATGCACGACCGGGCCGACGCGGGTCGGGCTTGGGAGGCGGCCGACCGGGCGAGTTGCGGCACCACACACCCACCCAAGGCAAGTCCACCACCGACGCGCAGAAATGTCCGGCGCGGGATAGGTAGTGCCAACGACGATTTGCGCGGGCGCAACATGGCGCGACGACCCTGGGTAAACTGTGCGACCAGCTAGGTACAACCGGGCGCATCCAAGATACCCGCAACCGCGGCCAAGGGAAGCAAAGGCCGCGCTCGGAGAACAATAAAGCCCGGCCGAGCGAATTCTCTAGTTGGGGAAAAACGGCCGATTCGTGTCGACGAGGAAATAGCCGTTGTTGGCAACCGGCATGAGCGGCATCCAACAGCGGCCGGCCACGGTGCTGGAACGGGCGTTTGGCTTGGGGAAGAAGGCCAGACCAATCGTGAAATTCCAGGCATCTTCGATCGAGCCAAGGGCTCCTGGCGCCGCCGAGGGGTGCATGTACGTCGCCAGTGCGAAAAGCGATACGCGATCATTGAGTGGTGCCGTCGCCGACGCCCCCGCCAAATAGTCTCCCAGGCTCCCGTCGCGCGTCAATCGCGACTGTTCGGGCCGACCGATCCAGAACCAAGTGTCAGGTCCGCCGGCTTGCCACTTATGGTGCAAATAGACATTCAACTGCTGGACCGCCTGCCACGTTGTGGGCCCGACCGTTGGCACAAGCAGCGTTTGGCCAAAACTGCGCCATGTGCCCCAGATGCCGATTTCGTTCCAGGGGCTAATGCAGTAGCCGAGTTGCCCACGCATCTGCATCAACATCGGGTTCTGCGCGAAGATGCCGTAGTTGTTGTTGTACATCGTGTCACTGACGATCGCGGCAGTCCACCGGGACGTGTCCGTCGCGCGACGAAACAATCCGAAGGTAAAAAACCCCTGGGTCTGCGCCAGGTTTTGATCGTCCAGGCGATAATCGGTGCCCGACCAATTGAAGACGCCGACGCTGGCGCCGATCTGAAACCCTATACCGGTCAACTCGCTGAGTTCTCCCAACCGAGTGCCGAAATTAAAGCCGGTCACGATGCCGTTGTTTTGCCAGCCGCCATCGGAGATGCCCTTGAACGAGTCGTAGCTGACGAATGCCATCAGCACATGATTCGGACAGTCGTCACAGCCAGCCGGCAGATCGCACGATCTGCCATCGATGTACTGCACACCGACATCCGACCCCGCCAAGGGCGCGCCGACCGGTTGAACATTCCCGGCGTTTGACGAGAGAGGCGTTCCAGTTGACGAATCGGCAGATTGCCGGCCGATCATGTTGGCTGCCGAGACGCACGAGAAATCCGTAGTGGCGTCACCCGCTGCGATATTGCCAATCAGGTCACTGGTCTGCGCGCAGGCAGAGCCGACGCCGAGAAACCCGGCGATCATGACTAGCCACGCTGCGCAGCGGTAACGCACCGCATGCCTCCCTGCTGTGGCAAATCGGCGGCTTGGATCGTTGATCCATGCACGCTACGGAATCGAGGCTGAAATCGCAGATCGGTGGGCCGCCCTACTCCCCGACGGGCCGGGTATCCATGACACGACCGTAACGGTCGTGCCAGCGTCGACTGTTAGCTCGGATCGACCGTCAAGCCTTACGAAATCGAAGGTTTGCGCCCGGGCCGGTTACTGGCGCTACGATCACGCGCGTCGTGCCTAACCCGTAGAGTTTGCCCAACCGCGACGACGATCAGGTTCGTTTCCCCTGCGGGGAAAAACAGTGGCGCGATCGACAGAATCCGCCAGGTCACAGATCGGCCAGCAGTCGGTCGACTTCGCGCAGCTGCTTATCGACGCGTGATTGCATCTCGTGGCGTTCATACCACCGGCCGAGAGCTCCGAGGCATTCGGGATCAAACCCGGTGCCGACATCCGCAGTCATGATTTCGTAGGTTCGCTCCCAAGAGAGGGCCTCGCGGTAGGGCCGTTTGGCGGTGAGAGCCTCGCACACGTCGGCCGTGGTGAGCACCCGGGTCATCCAAGAAACGTCGGCTCCGTCAAGCTGCCGATGGTAACCGCGGCCGTCGAGGCGTTCGTGATGCGCCCCGGCGATGTCGGCCGCCGTCTCGAAAGCAGCCAGCTTGCCAAGAATTCGTTGCGAGTAGTCGGGATGCTTGCGAATCTCGTCGAATTCTTCGGCGGTGGGTTTGCCGGGTTTATCGAGAATCAGATTCGACACGCCCAGCTTGCCGATGTCGTGCAACAACGCCACGCGTCGCAGATCGCGCTGGAGTTGCGGCGGGCAGCCGAATTGCTGCGCGACGCCGACCGCGATCTCGGCAACGCGCGTCGAGTGCTGATAAGTCCAGGGGCTTTTGGCGTCAACGACCGTGGCAAAAGCCTCGGCGACGCGATCGAGACATTCTTCGTCGGCCATGAGATGCGCATCTTTGGGCTCCCAACGATTCAATTCGGCGGGCAGGTCGTCGCTTCTCAACGTGGCCCAAAACGATTGCTCGTGTCGGAGCGCGTCGAGCGCATCGACTAATTGAGGATCGAACCATTGTCCGCGGCGGCGATGGGCGACGTCGATGGCCGGTCCTAATCCGAAGGTTGTGAAAAATACTTCCGCGGTCTGCGCCAGACAACAGATCCGTGCCAATAACGAGATCTCGTCTTTTTTCAGGCCGCAGGGGTGCCCCCGGCCATTCCAATGCTCGTCCAAATCCAGAATGGCGCGGGCCGTGGCCTCGGGCAGTTGCAGCATGCGGGCAATGTCGGCCCCGCGCTCGCAGCGCACTTTTGAAAGTCGCTTCGCCCCTTCGATGCCGCTGCGGGCCATGGCCGCCATGCGCATTAACTTCTCTACCACCGAGCCGCCGGGCGAACACTGGCCCCAGCAGTTCTTGATGCTTTCTCCGGCGCTTGACCAATCGCTCATGCGGATCGACCGTTTGACGCGATGATCGTCAGCCCCGAACAAATAGCTGATTTTGGCGGCGTTGCTCGAGCAGCCCAGGTCCTTTAACAGCAGTGCATAGAACAAGGCCGAACGATCCGCCTGTGATATCTGCAACTCTTCGGCCAGGCGCATGCCGATCAGAGCGCTGCGCATGCAGTGCCCTTCAGGATTGCCTTGCGTGATGTCCAGTGCCACGGAGAGCGCGGCGATGATTTCCGAAAAGCGGATCTCGTCGGCCACGATGAGCCGGCCCGCACTCGGAGGCGTGGCACAAAGGACGTCGCCCGCATCCTCACAGCAGGAACTCTGCGCCATGGTCTGATCCTCGTCAACCGTTGCAGGCTCTTAGTCAGCGCTCGAACCGCCTTTGGAAAACATAGGTCAAACATCGAGATTCAGCGGAGACGCGCTGGCGCTGCACGAACAATCGCGCCAGGCAATGCGGCCGGCATGGAAAGAACCGTAATTCGACGGGCTAACCGCCCGCAGCACAACGCACGCGGGGCGGCCCAGACGGGTTCACTGCTCGGCCCAAGGACGCATCTGCGGCGGCGCGGCTGGTTCTTGCCAGCGCCAAAACGGCTGATAGGCCACGGAGAGATAGGGAGTCTCGACGCGACGGCCCCCGGCCACAAGAGAACCCAACAGGGCATCGAGCGCTCCGCTAGTGAGCAAGGTGCGCTCGACATTCCATGAGGGTTGGCCGGTGAGCATCATCTGCTCGATGCCATTGAGGAGAATTGTGAAATGCGCCGCGGGGCGGCCTTCCTGAGTCCAAAATTGCGACGATTCGATCCGACCCTCCTGGGAATAGCGCCACGCGGCCGCCCATTCCCCCACTGCACCGTTCAACTCCAGAAAGTGAGTTCGCAGGCCATCCTGGTATTCCAGCGTAAATAGCTTCGGCTCCGGTACGGCGTTTCGCAGTGCCGTGCGTTCGACCCGCGGATTGGGCAGCCGCTGCCAGGCGGCATCGAATAACTCGATGTCGAATAGTCCGTCGTCAAAAGCTCTCCACACGGCATCGCCGCCCAGCGCACGTACTGCCTTAATGCCTGTTTCACCACCGCGGCGCTGTTCAGCCAGTGCCTGGGTAAATTCCATAGCGTGAAACGCGTACGCGTCGGACGAGCCGTAGGTGATGGTGACGATCTCCGTCAGTGATGCACCGCGCGCCACGTCGGCCGGCGGCTTGCGCCATGAGGTCGGCAGCGACGAGCCGGCCATCAAGGGAATCTTCATTTCCCGAGCTGTGTCATAAATCGCTTTGGCATCGGTCCAATTATCGGCCAGGTGTTTGTCGATAAACACCGGCACAACGCGACCGCTGGCGCGAAACACGCGAATCGTCTCGTCCCAGAATCTGCGCTTCGGATATTGCGTGTTGCCGGTTGCCGATTTCGGATATTGCCCGTGTTCGGCCACAAGCAGGACACCCTCGACGGCTAGTTGGCCCGTGCCCAGCGTCAGCGCATCTTCGATTGTTTCGCTCGTTCGAAAGCGGTGCGAAGCGGCCAACAGGCGGCTGATGTCGTTCGCGGGCCGCTGATCGGTATACAGCGACACGAGTTCTAGGGGCGAGTCCTTGCCCTTCCCGTCGAGTGAATCGGTTTGCAGCAGTCGGCTGACGATCACTTCGGCATGCGAGTTGTGCCGGTACTCTGTAACGAGCGCGGCTACGCGTTTCTTCTTGGTGGTAGCCGTTGTGGATTCGTCGGCCGTTGCCATCACGACGCAAGAAAACACCACCGCAACAAACAACGCCATCGACGTCAAACCAATATGTGGTCGTCGCCCGCGATGCTGCATTGGGGATAACCGTTTGAAGCAGTTTCGGATTGCCATAGCGACGAGCCTACCTCAGTTCGTCTTGGTCCGCACGCTGTCAACGCGGCGTCTTGCGGGAACGATGCGCGAGCGCTATGATCAGATGTTCAGTATCGCGCCTCGCAGTTTTCCGCGATACGATCGCGCATGAGGATCGAGACCCTGCCAGGAGGAGCAATGATGTCGAAGCTAGCCGTGAATGAAATTCGTCAGGGAGACTCGATCAAGCTGATGCAAGCCATGCCCGCGGGATGCGTGGACTTGGCATTTGCCGATCCGCCGTTCAACATCGGCTATGAATACGATGTTTACCAAGACAAGAAGAAGCACGACGATTATCTCGACTGGTCGAAACAATGGATCGGTGCGGTCCATCGCGTGCTGAAGCCCGATGGCACATTCTGGTTGGCGATTGGCGATGAGTATGCCGCGGAATTGAAGCTTGCCAGTCAAGGGATTGGTTTCACGTGCCGCAGTTGGGTGATCTGGTACTACACATTCGGCGTGAATTGCACGAACAAGTTCAGCCGGTCTCATGCGCACTTGTTCTACTTCGTAAAAGATCCGAAGACGTTCACGTTTTGCTCCGAGGAACTGGAGAACCGTATTCCGTCGGCCCGGCAGTTGGTCTATGCCGACAAGCGCGCCAATCCGCGCGGTCGCTTGCCCGACGATACCTGGGTGCTGCGCCCGCAAGATTTGGCCGATTGTTTCACGACGGCCGAAGATACCTGGTACTTTCCCCGCGTCGCCGGCACATTCAAGGAACGGGCCGGCTTCCACGGTTGCCAGATGCCCGAGCAATTGCTGGGACGAATTGTTCGCCTTTGCTCACAGCAAGACGACTTGGTCTTCGATCCGTTCAGTGGTAGCGCCACGACCGTGGCCGTGGCCAAAAAGCTCGGACGACGATATCTCGGCTTCGATTTGTCGACGGACTATGTCAAGCGTGGCCGCGATCGGCTGGAAAGAATCGCGGTAGGAGACCGCTTGGACGGCGCGGCGGCGCCCACAGTGAGCGCGCCGGCGACGCCGCAAGTTTCCGGCGGCAAGACTCGCGCGCTGCCGCAAACTCTGCCAAAGCCTGCGCGCGTCGAATTGGCCACCACCGAGCAACTGGCCGCGTTTCACCAAGGGCTGATTTCCGCGTATGCGCGTTCATACGGTAAGTTTTCGCTTGACCGTGTGCTGGCCGATCCCGCACTCAATGCGCGGTTCGCTGCGGCGTGCCAGCAACTCGGACTGCCAGGAGACCATCGTACCTGGAACTGGACGCTGATCGGCATGCGCAAGGCGGGTCTGCTCGCACACCTGCCCACCTCGCGGCGCACCGAATTCAGCTGCGAGGACTGCGATGCCTACCTGTTCGCCAGTGAAATTGCCTGGCGAAAGATGATTGATCGCGGCTGCGAGAGTCTCGACACTATTCTTTGCGATCCGCAGTTGGCCGAAGAGTTCGATTCCGTCGCACGGCAATGGGCGCCTGGCTACGAGGCCCTCGAATATCGTTGGGCCGCGCTGAAACTCCGCAAAGGGGCGAAAGGAGCACGCATCCGCGCCGCGCAACTGGCCGACGCGACCTTGGGTAAGGCTGTTGCTCTGAATGAGTCGGCTTTGGGCAAGTTCCCCGAGTCGTCGGGCGTGTATGTCGTGGTCGGCTCCGACAAAACAGCACTTTACGCCGGCGAAGCCAGCAATCTGCGCAAACGCCTCGGCCGGCAATGCACAGCCGCCACACGTAAGCTATGGGGCCAAGGAGTCGACGCGTTGCGCGTGCGATTCAAGACGACGCCGGGTCCATATGCCACGCGGCTGGCCTACCAACGACGCTTGGTCGTGCAGCATCACCCGGCGCTCAACCTGCCGGAACAGCAGATTGCGTGAGCCGAAGCGCCGCAAGCCCTCGCCGTCGCTATTACACATCCAGATTTCGCACTTCCAACGCGTGTTTTTCGATGAACTCGCGGCGCGGTTCGACTTTGTCGCCCATCAGGATGCGGAACAATTCGTCGGCGCCCGAGACGTCTTCCATGCGCACTTGCAAGAGCGTGCGGTTCGCGGGATTCAATGTCGTGTCGCGCAACTCTTCGGCGTTCATTTCGCCCAAACCTTTGAAGCGAGTGATCGTCAGCCCGCGTTCGCCGGCCGAGCGGATAGCCGCCAGCAGGCTGCGCAGATCTTCGATGCCGATCTGATTCTCTCCGCGACGCAGGATGTACCGCGACTCTTCGCTGCCCGTGCGTTCCTGCGGGATCAGGGATTGAATGTCGAAGCCCATCGTCGCCAGATCGGCCAGGGCCTTGTTGATCGAACGGACTTCGTGCAGCTCGACGATATGCAAGCGATGCGATGCGTCGCCGTTGGTGTGCGGCGCAGCACCACCGGGCGCCTCGATCGGTTGGCCCCCGTAGGGACGCGGAGAACTTGCCGAAGGGCGGTCGCCGATTGTCAGCTCTTTGCCCTCGGCCGCCTCGCGCTCGGCGACGAATTTGTCGAGTTCCTCGCGGGTGCAGAACCAGTGCTCTTGCGAGCCAAGGTAGACGTGATAGACCGGCAGCCGGCCGGTAACCGGATCCTGCCGCACGGCATGCTGACGCAGGCTGATCCCGCGACGCTCGAGCGCGAGCAACGATTCTTCGAGAGTGGTCAAGGTCTGGCAGAGTTTTGCCATTTCGGCGCCCACGATTTCGCGGCCATCGCCCGGCTCGAAGCGGGCGTCCTGGCGCCCCAACTCGAGCAGTTGGATACGCATTTCATCTTCGGTTTGGACGTAGTAGGTGTCTTTCTTGGTCTTCACACGGAACAGCGGCGGCTGCGCGACAAACACGTGGCCAGCTCGGACCAAGGCATACATCTGACGATAAAAGAACGTGAGCAGTAGCGTGCGGATGTGCGAACCGTCGACGTCGGCATCGGTCATGATGACGATCTTGTTGTAACGGCGTTTGGCCAGATTCATTTCTTCGCCAATGCCCGACCCAATGGCAGCGATAATGCTGCGCACTTCTTCGTTGGCCAGCACTTTATCTTCCCGCGACTTGAAGGCATTGATGATCTTGCCGCGCAACGGCAGGATGGCTTGGTACTCGCGCAGCCGGCCTCCTTCGGCGCTGCCTCCGGCCGAATCCCCTTCCACCAGGTACAGTTCGCACTTTTCGACTTCGCGGCTCGAACAGTCGCGCAGCTTGCCGGGCAAGCCGCCGCCGGTAAGGGCACCCTTCCGCTCGCGGACCATCAGGCGAGCCTTGCGGGCGCTCTCGCGCGCTTCGGCCGCCAACAATCCCTTTTGGGTGATGATCTTGGCCGTCTTGGGATTTTCTTCCAGGAAACGATTGAGAAAATCACCGACTGCCGAGTTGACGATGCCTTCGACCTCGCCGTTTCCCAGTTTGGTCTTGGTCTGTCCTTCGAACTGAGGCTCGGGCACGCGTAGCGAAATCACCGCGGTCAATCCTTCGCGGAAATCCTCGCCCGACGGCACCAGGTCTTTGAACAAATTCTCTTTCTTGCCGTAGGCGTTCAACGTGCGCGTGAGCGCCGTGCGAAAGCCCGAAAGATGCGTGCCGCCTTCGGTCGTGGCGATGTTGTTGACGTAGGAATGCACGTTCTCGGTGTATTCCGAGGAGTATTGCAAGGCAACCTCGAGCCCGACGCCGTCGTAGTCGCCCGCGATATAAACGACCTCGGCGTGCAGTGGCTCGGTGGCGCGATTGAGATGCGCGACAAACTCGATAATGCCGCGCTTGTATTGGAACGTGTCCCCCTCGTCCGTGCGCTGATCGGTAAAAGTGATCTTCACGCCACGATTGAGGAACGCCAACTCCTGCAATCGCTTATAGAGTGTGTTGTAGACGAACTTCTGATTGCCGAAAATCTCGGGATCGGGTTTGAACGTCGTCTTCGTGCCGACTTTGTCCGATGTGCCGATACGACGGACTTCGGTCACTGGAACGCCGCGCTCGTACTCTTGCTGGTAGACATGCCCATTGCGGCGGACTTCGACCTCGCACCATTCGGAAAGAAAATTCACCACGGTAACGCCGACGCCGTGCAGTCCGCCGGAGGTCTGATATGCCCCTTTGGAAAATTTGCCGCCGAACTTCAACACCGTCATGACGCCTTGCAGCGTCGAGAAACCGAGATCCGCATGATTCTCAACGGGGACGCCGCGACCGTCGTCCTCGACCGTGACCGAGCCGTCGATATTGATCGTGACGCCGACCGTGTGGGCGTGTCCCGCCATGGCTTCGTCGATCGAATTATCAACGACTTCGTAGACTAGGTGGTGCAAGCCGCGCATACCGGTATCACCGATGTACATACTGGGGCGTTCGCGGACGTGCTCCAGATCGCTGAGATGTTCGAGCTGCTCGGCGCCGTATTCCGACTCGATCTTGCGATATTCCGGCATGTCCGGCGTGTCCGGCGTTGCTTCGTCGCCAGCCGCATTACTACTCGGTTCGTCTGCCATGTGGCTCTCTTACGTCCTTTCCATAGGAAACCCGCCCCACCAGGCTGCCTGAGGTGTGTACCGCTGTGAGCACTTGAGGGTACGACCATATGTCGTCACAAGCGCTGGCTTTGTCTTACTCCGTTGGTCCGACCCGAAAACGCAGATCGGCAATTTTTTCGTGTGGCAATCGTTCTCGCAATTGCGCGAGAATGTCCGCTTTCTTAAAGGTTAGCTCTTGAACCAGGGCCGAATGATTAACCGTAATTTCCAGCCTTCCCTGCCGCACCAAGCCCACGCGACTGTGACTTGCTATCAGTTCCCCAGCGGCCTCGCGCCAAGCATCGGCCAACTCCAGCGATGAACTCTCGCGGGCATAGCCGCGACGCGCCATCATTTCAGAAAGTATGTCGGCGATCTTCCGTGGCCGGCCGGTAGACATAGTTTGTTGCAGTCGGTTGCCGGTCGCCAGTAATCCGTTGCTGGATATTCGCCCGCACCCGTTCTTGACGTTTGTCGTTCTTGCTAATTCTGACTGCTGCCTTTAGGTTTCCAGCTTCTTATCGATCGCGGGCCAGCGGCATGATCACGTAGGAATATCCATCATCGGTGTGACATACGGCCGCGCTTTCGGCGTCCTTCAATTCCAGCGTGAAAGTCTTTTCGGACTCCAACACTTTGAGAAAATCGTTGAAAAATCGCGGGTCCAAGCTGATCGACACAGCCGGTCCATCGTAGGCCACAGGCAACTCGACGCGTGACTGGCCCAATTCCGGCGCGCGGCCGGAGAGCACCAACTTTCCGTCGCCAAACGTAAAGTCCACGCCGCGGCTCTCTTCGCTCGTAACGATTGCCGCCTGACGTACCGCCGAGTGAAGCGGGCCCACGGCAATCTCGATGCGCACCGCGTCAGGCCGCTTGGGAAACACGTCGCGCCATTTGGGGAAACGCCCCTCGACCAGGCGCGAATACAGTGTGGCTCGTGGCGTCTTCACCAAAAGTTCGTTGGCGCGGGTCGCAATATGAATCTCGGCGTCCGGCTCGGTCAGGACCTTGTCGATCAAGTGCATGCTACGTGTGGGGACGATCGTCATGTTGTCCCCCGTGACATGTCCCCCGACACTCTGCGCCGGCGCCTCCATCATGGCCAAGCGGCGACCATCGGTACCCACGGCGGTGATTTTGTCGGCGGTCAATTCCAAAAGTACGCCGCCGAGAGCGTAACGGCTGCTTTCGTTATCGGTGGCGAAAGTGGTGCGACGAATAATTTGCGACAGCAGACGTGCCGGCACGACGTGATATTTCTGCTCGGTAAATTCGCTGACCGCAGGGAACTCGGCAGGATTCTCTGCCGGCAGGCGAAACTCGCTGTGCTCGCCCCGTACGACCACGCCGTTGCCGTCGGTCTCCAGACGCAACTTGGCATCGCTGCTCTCGCGTAATATCGAGCCAAAGCGTGCGATCGGCAGCACCACGCTACCCGACGCATCGGCCTCGATACCTGGCACTTCGATGCGGATGCCCACTTCCAAATCCGTGGCCAGTACCACCCCGCCATCGGCCCGAGCATCGAGCTTGATGTTTTGCAAAATCGGTTTGGGGCTGCGTGCGGGGGCCACCGCGGCGGCACCCTGGAACGCAATGAGCATCTTCTCACGGTCGCATGTCAGTTTCATGATTTGCCCGCGCTCCTAACGGGAAACGATCGGATCCGTTCTTAGGCACCGGCCACGCGTCGCGTGGAAGCTTTGCGTCGCCAGTGTTTTCTTAAAGTAAGTATTTGAATGGTAGTAGTAGGAATGCTCGCGCCCAAAGTGTCGATAAGAGGCAGTTGATCGCCAGCAAACTATTGTGTGGTCACTATTTATTCAAGCGGCAATGCCTGTGGAAAAAATGTTCACTGCCTGTTGATGATTGTCACTTGCGCGGCGGCACGTCGTGAACAAGTCAGGGTGCCATCCGAGAGCCACTGTGGGGGGAACGACGATGCCAGTAACAAGCCACATCGGCTAACAAGTTTTCCACAATCCTTTCCGGGCATTTTTTGTCTGCACTCTTCAGCATTCTTTAGCGGTCAAGTGTCGCACGCAACTCATATACCGCTTGGCGCAGTTCGGCGTCATGTGCCAATAATCCTTCGATGGTCCGACAGCCGTGCAGAACAGTGGTGTGGTCCCGGCCGCCGAAATACTGTCCGACTGCGTCCAGACTCTTATCAGTCACTTGCCGCGCGACATACATGGCGACGGCACGGGCACGGACGACCTGCTGCCGTCGCGAGGGACTGCGTAGGTCCGCGACTTGCAGTGCAAAGTGACGCGCCGTGTGTGTTGCGATCTCGCGCAACGTCGCCCCACGGCATGCCGGGCGCTTCTCGAGATAACGCGCGACTTCCGCCCGAGAGATCGGTTCGGTCGATCCCAAGTTGGCCTGTAGGTCGTAGAGTGCTCCGCTGAGTTCGGGAACAGAAACCATTAACTGATCTGCCAACAGGCAAGCCGCGTCGTCTTCGATCGAAAGCCCGCGCTTGCGAATGATATCGCCCAAGATTGCCAATTGGGCGGACGCTGCGGGCGGCATGACGCCGAGCGTTAATCCCGCGGCTAGGCGGCTCACGAGCGAAGGAATCAACTGCGAAATCTTGCGGGGTGTGGTGCGGGCCGTTACCACGATCTGCCGTCCCTCTAGCAGCAGCGCGTCGATCGTATGCTGAAGTTCTATTTGTGCAGCGGCCTTCGCGACCAGTTGGGTGAGGTCGTCAAGAACCAGAAAGTCCGCCGTGCGATGCGTCTCGCGCCAAGCCGGTACAGATCTCGACTCGATCGCCGCGGCGTAACCGCTGGCATAGTCTGCGCCCGTCGTAAGCACAACGCGATCGGCCGGACTGCCTGTGGCCCAGCGTTGCGCGAGGCCGTGGGCCAAAAGCGATTTGCCAATGCCTGAGGGACCGTACAGCACGAGCGGATTGTAGGGGGAGCCGCGGCCACACAGATCGTCGAGAACACGCACCAGCAGCGCATTTTCCGGACCGGCCACGAAGCCGTTGCACCAAGTGACACGGCCGGTCAATTCCAGCGTGACGCCACCTTCGGGAAGCTGTGAAATGAGAGTAGCAACGGGCACAATCAGGGGGCCTGTTTCCGGCGAGAAATCCTCCGTAAAAACAAGCCGTCAATGTACCAGAATTAGCTCCCTACGGCGACCGGCAAAGTGGACTTTTTCGCCCCATTTTCCCGGATCGCAACTCATTGCAAATCCTCAGGATGCGGCTGACCGCATCGTTGATCTCAGAGTGTGTCGTTTGCTGCCCCAAACTGAACCTCAGCGAACTGTCCAAAATCGGCCGCGGACAGCGCATAGCCAGGAGCGTGGTCGAAGGCTCAGAAGACCCACTCGCGCAGGCCGAACCGGTGGAACAGGCAACGCCGGCCAGGTCGAGCGCCATCATCAGGGCCTGTCGATCGAGCCCCGGAAACGACACGTTGCTCGTTTGCGGAACGCGCTCCGCCGGACTCCCGTTTATCACCAAGTCTGGCCATCCGCCGCGAAGCTGCAACTCGAACTCATCGCGCAAGTCAGTCATACGGCGGCCGATCGCGTTCCGTTGGGGATGCCAATTTTCCAGGGCCATTTGCAGCCCGGCGGCTAGCGCGACTGGCTCGGTGCCCGGGCGTGCTCCCGCTTGCTGAAATCCGCCATGTAACAGCGGTGCAATCTTCGCGTCGTGCCGCACCAGCAAAGCGCCAATTCCAGGTGGTCCGTGAAATTTGTGGGCGCTGAGCGTCATGGCCGCAGCGTTGATGTGCTGGAAGTCGACCGCGATTTTGCCCACTGCTTGCACTGCATCGGTATGAAGCAGAACCCCCCGATCCGCGCACAACTGCGCGGCGCGAGCGACAGGCTGCACGACACCAGTCTCGTTGTTCGCCAACACGATGCTGACCAACCGGGTATTGGGACGTAGCAGATCCGGTAGAAGCTCGACATGAACGACTCCCTTGTCCGAGACCGGTAAAATATCGACATCCCATCCAAGCCGCCGCAGATGCGCCGCGGGGGCTGCGACCGAGGGATGCTCGATTGCCGACACGATCATGTGAGCGGGGGACGGCCCTGCCAGACCGAGAATGGCCAGGTTGTTGGCCTCGGTGCCGCCGCTGGTGAAAATGATCTGATCCGCGTATGTCGCGTCGCATCGCGCGCCCAGGATGGCGGCCACTGAGTCTCGCGCCCCTTCGAGTATCCGCCGCGCATATCGCCCCGACGTGTGCTGGCTAGCTGGATTCGCTGCGGCAGATCGATAGACCGCGGCGACGGCGTCCGCAGCCTGCGGAAGCATGGGGGTCGTGGCGTTATGGTCAAGATAGATCGTAGTGGGGGTCGCGGTCATGGGGCCATTATAGCCGCCCCGCGAAGTGGGAATGGGCGGGTGAGTCCTTCCAATTGACCGCTGGAAAAACTGCCAGCAAGCCCGGGCTTGCTCACGGTCGATTGCCATTGCCCCTGGTTCAGGAGAGCTAGTATCATTCCGCCCACATTTCGCCGAGATCGTCACCGCAAGGTGGCCTGATTCGTGGATGGGGCCACGGGTTGGATCGGCTGCTCAGATAGTCTGCGCACCGGCGGTTGGCAGTTATTGCTCGCGCATCGGCCAGGAGAAGCCCGTCTGCCATGCAATCATCGGCTGTCGTGACCCTTCGCGCTCTGGTCATGCTCCTATGCCTGGTGCTCGTCCCGTTGGCGGCCATCTTTGGATCGGGGTTGCCCAAAGTGTTCAACTCCCTGATGCAGGGGGGGGGCGTTCCACATTTTGCGCGTGTACGCAATGAGGCTGACGACGCGCGCGCTCGCGGCGGCGATGCGCCGATCTTTGCCGCTAGGGCTGCCGATGTTTCGACGGCTGAGCCCGCCGCGCTGCCGGGCCATCCCGACGGCACGGGATCGCTTTGGGCGCCGCATGCCGTGGCACCGGCCGATACCAATCGGTCTCCGCCCGCAGAAGTGCAGAGTTCGCCCTCCTCACAGCGATCCCCGCTGGGTGCGGACCAGTCATCGACGGTACTCGTTGGCGGAGCGGGACCAACCAACGTGGCGCCAACGGCGAATGCCGGCTTTGAACAAATAGAACATCGTTTGCGCGACCTTGGCGCCACCTATTATTTGCTAGAAACCTGGGGTACGACGAATCAGCAGTACCGGTTCCACTGCAAGATTCCGGCCCCAGGCAATCCCCAAGACACGCAACAATTTGACGCCACCGACGATGACCCGATCCGCGCGATGCGACGCGTGTTGGAGCAGGTCGAGCAATATCGGACTGGGTCGCAGCCGTGACGCCTTTCCAGAGGCCGCGCCCTAACAGGCGGCGCTTGGGTCGGAGAAAATCCCTAGGCGGCCCGAGAAGGGCTTGCCAGAAGCCCCATCCTCCGCATACTTTGGCGGCAGTGAAGGGAAGGACCTGGGATAGGGGTGCTTTGCGAAAGCGCTGCCTCTTACGAATCCCAGCAGAAGTCTTCGGTGCGCTACGCAACGTGGCCGTCACCACAGTATGAAGCGAACCTCGCATACCGTTCGCGGCTGCTTTACAAAGTAAATCGGCGCTGTCGTAGAGATCGATGGTTTCCCACCGCCCGGCCCCCGGATTTTTGCTTCGCAGTGTGGCGTTGCGCTTTCAGCCGCGCCAGGTCGCCGCGTGGAGTATGTATGCGCGCCGAGCGCCGTTGCCAAGATCTCAGCTCGTAGAGAGCGATCCGGGTCCGAGAAGAAAAGGATCCACGCGGCGCGACCGCCAGATGGCCATGGTCGAGGCCGTGCTGCTGATTTCGGCCGAACCCATCGCTAGTCGGCGGATCGTTCAGGTCACCGGCATAGCGGATCCGACCCAGGCGCGGACGCTCATCCGCCGCCTGAACGACTTTTACCGCCGCGACGACTCTCCGTACCGAGTAGAGGAAGTTGCCGGTGGCTGGCAACTATTGACCCACCCCTCATTCGGAGGATGGTTGAGGCGTTTGCACCCATCGGGGTTTGGCATCCGACTATCGGCCCCGGCGCTGGAAACTCTGGCCGTCGTAGCCTATCGGCAGCCAGTTTTGCGTGCGGAAGTGGAATCGATTCGCGGTGTTCAATGCGGCGAAATGTTGCGGCAGTTGATGGATCGGGGTTTAGTACGTATCGTCGGCAAGTCGAATGACTTGGGCCGGCCCTTCTTGTATGGTACTAC
>DASXEJ010000144.1 GCA_036490175.1 Pirellulales bacterium
CATGGCCAAGGCCTCGGTGGCCAGCGCTTTGGCCTGCCAGTATGCCGCGACCGGAGAAGAAGGTTTTGCCCGCGAAGCAAGCGACACGTTAACCGAGGCGCAGAGCGTGGCCGGCACCGACACAGCGGAATTCGCCAACTATGAAGATCGAATCCGTTTTCGATTGGCGACGAGACAAATTGTCAATTCTGCCGAATTCGAGCGACGTTTCCCTAAGGGTTGGCACGGCCAACAGGACGAACCGTGATCATCATCCCGGGCTTTCTGATTTCATTGCTCACGTTTCCAGGCGTGATCGTGCATGAGTCCGCGCATTTGCTGTTCTGCAAGCTGCGGCGCGTGGCCGTCATGGACGTTTGTTTTTTTCGCATGGGGAACCCGGCGGGCTATGTCGTACACGAACCAGCGCGAGATTTTACGAGCTCGTTTCTGGTCGCGATGGGGCCGTTTTTCTTGAATACTTTGCTATGCATCGTGTTTTGCTTTCCGGCGTTCGTGCCGGTGCGCGTATTCGGCCGTGAGGATATCGTCAGTTATTTCCTGCTGTGGTTGGGCGTCTCGATCGGGATGCACGCACTTCCCTCAACTCAGGATGCAAAAAACCTCTGGTACGAGGCGCGGGCCGCAGCGGCCCGGTTCAATCTGCTAGCGATCGTTAGCTTGCCGCTGGTCGTAGTAATTTACGTGGCAAACTTCCTGCGATTCTTCTGGATCGATTACCCATATGGCATTGCGGTCGGACTGCTAATGCCGGACCTATTGCTTCGGCAACTTTCCTGATCGCCACGACGGCCATCTCGGCGTGGGCATTCCGGCGGGGCAAACTCTAGGGCCTCAGCAACGTGTAGGGACGCCCAGAGAGTGGCTCCAGCGGGCGGCAGCGGACCGCACAGTTTGCCGGATGAGGATACTACGCCTATCCGGCCCCGTTCCCAAGTCTTGCCCGATAACTCGTCGATATCGAATAATGAAATAGCACGCCGCGGCAACGTGCGCGGCGTGGCATGTTTTGCGTGGCACGTTTTGGACGGCAGGCCCATGCTCGATCTGACCAAGATTGATCTACTTCTGAATGTCGGCATCGCGGTTGCGATCTTTGCGATCTTCGGCGGAGTTCGCGGCATGTATTCCGTCTCGGCTTCGTCACGTCGAGATCGCACGAATCAAGATACGACGATTTTGCCTGTCGACGTCGCGCTGCGAACAAGTAAGCCGACCGGTGCATCGACGGACAAACGCCGCAAGGCCGCGTAAGCGCGCTTCGACCCGGTATTGCAACCCAATCAATAATCTGTGGGTCGCATCGTCTTTCCAGCGCCAGCGACCAGGCACACTCGATACGAAGAGACGTTCCAGGCCTACGACGGCTGCGCCGCCGAAGGCATGCCACTGGCGCCCGACAAATTAGCTCAATCAGACTTTTGCGACGGCACTCCGTCGCAGGCAGGCTGCGCACGACTGCGGCCGGGATCTCAGCTGAAAAAGCCGCGCTTCTCGAACGACGCAACGGCTTCAGGCTCGGTCCCGCAAATGTCGAACAATTTGGTGAGGTTGGTGATTTTGAAAACCTCCATCAAGTTGGGCGAGATGTTGCACATCTTCAGCTTGATTTTGTCGTTCTTGCACCGCTTGTGCAGCGGTAGCAACTTGCCGAGCATCGCGGACGACATGAACTTCACGCCCTGGAAGTTCACTAGCAGTTTGCGATTTCCGGAAGCCTCGAGCGCCACGTCGTTCAGTTCGTTGCCAATCTGCTCGATCATGGATTGATCAGTCAGCGTGGCCCCTTGAAAGTACACGATCAGAACCTCTCCCTGGTCTTGCAAGCGCAAGTGAGTGTAGTTCACGAGAGGCCCTTTCCCCTGAGATTTGTTTTGCCGGAACGTGTTTTCTACGAGGGCGTTTCTTGTTGATTTCCGCTGGCCAAGCCAATCAACGCGACTTCCAGAGTGCTTTGTCGGAAATGTCCTTGCGGCACCAGGCTCCTTCCCAGCGGATCGCCTTGACCGCCGTGTAAGCGTTGAGCTTTGCCGCGGGAATGGTCGTGCCCAGCGCCGTGACGGCCAGCACACGACCGCCATCCGTCACAACCTGATCGTTGAGAATGGTCGTGCCGGCATGGAAAACTTGCACGTCCTTGAGACGGGCCGCTTCCTCGAGACCGCGAATGGGTCGATGACGGGCGTATTTGCCAGGATAGCCCTCGCTGGCCATGACCACGCAAACTGCTGGGCGCGGATCCCATTCCAACGGCGCGAGTTCATCCAGTCGCCCGTCGGTGGTCGCCAGCAGCACTTCCATCAAGTCGCTCTTCAGCCGCATTAGTAGCGGCTGGCACTCGGGGTCGCCCAAACGGACATTGTATTCCAGGACTTTGGCGCCCTGATTGGTCAGCATAATGCCTGCGTATAGCACACCGCGAAAGGGACGGCGCGAACGCTTCATGGCGTGAATAGTGGGTACCAGCACGTGCTCTTCGATGCGGCGCAACGTGTCTTCGTCGACGAGCGGCGCGGGGCAGTAAGCGCCCATGCCGCCGGTGTTCGGCCCTGTGTCGCCGTCATAGGCGCGCTTGTGATCCTGCGTCGGTGGTAATGTGACGATCGTGCGGCCATCAGTGATCGCCAACACGCTGGCTTCCTCGCCGTCCAGGCGTTCCTCAATGACCAGTTGGTCGCCGGCAGAGCCAAACTCCCGCTGGCGGGCAATGCGATCGACCGCTTCCAAAGCCTCGGTGCGACCGGCACAGACGATGACTCCCTTGCCGGCCGCCAGTCCGTCCGCTTTGACCACGACCGGTACGTCATCCCGATCCTTGAGAAACGTGGTAGCGCTCTCTGCATTGCGGAACACGCGATAGTCGCCGGTCGGCACATCCGCATGACGCAGCAGGTTCTTACAAAACACCTTGCTGCCTTCCAGCTCAGCGGCCGCCTTGCTGGGACCGAAGACCCGCAGGTTCTCGGCCGTGAAGGCGTCGACAATACCCATCGTCAGCGGCGCCTCGGGACCGACCACTGTCAGACCGATGTTGTTTTGCTTGGCGAACTTGATGAGGCGCCCAAAATCTGTGGGGCTGATATCTACGTTCTCGGCGGCAGTCGCCGTACCGGCATTGCCTGGCGCGACGAAAATGCGATCCGCCAGTGGGCTTTGTGCCAGCTTCCAAACCAATGCGTGCTCGCGCCCACCGCTTCCAATGACAAGGACGTTCATAGCCGGGATACACCAGACCTGTTTGGTCGACCGTGGCCCCATCGCGCTGCGAAGCGCCCCGGCAATCCGCAGAACGGACGTAAGTTCTCGACCGGCCTTGCCAGGCCCAAAAGAAACCTCGAGCTGCGCGACCGCCGCCGCAGGCGATTCTAGCGCAGGGGTCACAAGCACACAAGCTGCACAGCTCGCTGACGTAACGCATAGTGGGGCTCTCGCCGCCGTTCTGCGATTGCCGACGGTAAGAACATTGTTTATCGCGCGGCACCGGCAAACAGATCGCGAATTCCTGAGAAAACCTGCAAGTAGGTTTCCAGCGGCAGACCGTCCACACTTAGCTCACGCCGGCCGGTGACGCCGTCGACTGCTCCGGCATCGCGGACCAGGGCTTCGATCAGCACGCGGACGGACTGTTCGTTGTGAGTTGACGCGGCCGACGCTTCACCCCTCAGTCGGCACACTGCAAACGCTAGGGCATAGGCGGCCCAGTCGCTGATTCCACCCAGCACGGTAAAATCAGTCGCGACCCGGCAGGCCACTATGCCAGCGGGTCCGACGGTAATCGCACCGCGTAGCAACTCCCAGGGGATCGTCCCCATTCCGATCTCGTTTCCGCCGTCGCCAATACCGATCGTCGTCACGGGCAAATAGCGCTCCGCGATCGCCTCGAAGAGCCGATGTGTGCGACCCGTGTAGGCGTCGATCGGCACACCCCGCATGTTGTGGCAGACGTTGCGACTTGCCGCAGGCACGTCCCGATCGAATTCGTCCAGCGACGTCGGTGCAGCCCGCCGTTGCGCGAGAAACGATCGTGGGGTGTGGCTCGGGCCCACCCGCTCGATGGCAACCAGGTGCGAGAGCCGCGCGCCGGGGCCATCGCTGAGGAACTGTTCGATCCAATTGTCCGCACGGGGAGATTCTGCGGGGTTCGGCGCCGTGGCTGCGCCGCTACCTGCTATTTCAGTCTCTTCGAGCGGGAATTCGCGAATAATCGAGCGTGCGAGGCCGTACTGATCGCAGCCCACCTGGAGGGCGTCCATGCCGTACTTGTCGGTGAGCAACACGACTTCAACCCCCAGTGCCGCGAGCGAGCTCGCCAGGAAGAGCGCACCGGGGGGGCCGTCGGTCTCGGCCGTCGGAGGTTGCGCATCGACGATGCAAAAACCTGTCACGATTGCTACGCATCGGGCGCGCTGTGCTAAGTCATGTGCGGCCGTCGCCAGGTGGCCACCGCACAACGGGGTGCCGAAATTCGTGTAACTGGCGACGCCTCGGCGCGCTGGGTCACGGCGAACCAAAGATTCAATGGCGGGCCACGGTAGGGAATGGTCGGACGACAATGCGAACCGGTCTGGGGCAAGGGATTGCGGCGCAGAACGACATGGCGCTCGGGCCATGGCAGCCATTCGACGCGAGTTGGACTCTATCGGTAACTGTGGGATCGCGTGCATCCGACTTTCGGAGACTATTGTAGTCGGCCGCCCCCAACTTCCGAGGGGGTGGGCGTTCCGAGAGCTATGGGCATCGCAACCGCAAGGTCGAATCGGTCGCTGGCAGGCTCTCGCCTGCATTCTGTGGGGCAGGCAGTTGACAACTGGGTGCGATTAGATAGAAATTAATGCGGGGAGTTCGTGAAAATCGTCACAAGAACTCCGCCGAGCCCTAAATCGCGTTTTGACAGCCCTTTGCACCTCGTCTGCGACCTTCGGGTCGCGGCACGGAACGGTGTGGTAGGCATCTAGCGGCGACGAGCATAGCCGTATGGCAGAAAAAAAGAAAATGTCGACGGCCGACATTCTGGCGGCCGCTCGCAAGGGTACTGCTGGTGGCAATGAGCCCGCGACCAAGCCAGCTCCGGAACAAGCACAACCTCCTGAGGCGCCGGGTACAGAACCAGTTGCTGCCGCAGAGCCGGCGCCGATCGCCGCCAAGCCCGCCTCCGGTGGTGCAAAGCCGAGTGTCGCCGAGATTCTGGCAGCGGCTCGTGCGAATAAGGGAGCCGCAGGAGCGGCCCCAGAAGCTGCCAAGCCAGCTGCGGCAGTCGCCAAGGCTTCGCCTGAAAAACTGGCACCCAAGCCGAAGGTCGAAAGGCCCGCTGCCGCGTCAGCGGGTGTTGCGCCCGCAGGCGCGGGCGTGCGCGATACATCGAGCATTCTCGCTGCGGCTCGCGCTGCCGCGAAGCCGGGGCCTGTCACCAAATCAGAAGCCGCTGCGCGCCTTAAGCCCTCTGCTCCGGCCAAGCCCGCTAAGGGCGAGTCGGCGGGCGTGGTGCCGCCAATGCCTGCCAAGCCGGAATACGCCAAGGCGAAGATTGGTAAAGCGCCGGCCGCGCCTGTGGAGAATCGACGATTCTTTCTTGGCGTTTTAGTCGGATCGTTCTTGGCGGTTGGATTTTCGACACTGGCGGCAACGCTGGGCCTGTGGACGTTGGCAACGCTTCGGTTCATGTTCCCTAACGTGCTTACCGAGCCGCCCAGCAAGTTCAAGATTGGATTCCCTGGCGATTTTCCTCCCGGAGTCGTCGAGGAGAAGTTCAAGGCGCAGTTCGGTATCTGGCCGGTCAATGTTGAATACAAGGGTTTGCGGCAAATCGTCGCTTTAAAGACCGTTTGTACGCACCTGGGCTGCACACCGAATTGGCTCGAAGCCGAGCAGAAATTCAAATGTCCCTGCCACGGCAGCGGCTTTTATAAAGACGGAGTCAATTTTGAAGGTCCGGCGCCGCGACCGCTTGAACGGTATGCGATTCGTCTGTCCGACGATGGTCAGCTAGAGGTCGACAAGAGCCGAACGTTCCAAGAAGAGTTGGGTCAGTGGAACGACCCGGGCTGCTTCGTGCAGGTTTAAGCGGTTTCGAGCGCCCGTACGTGTCCGGATAGTAGATTGCGTGCATGGAAGCTGGTCGACGCGTAGCGGCGGACCCTGGGCGAGGGCTCCCCGCTTTTTTCGTTTCGCCCTAATTTTCGATGAACACAGTTTGCTTTGCCCTTGTGCGGTTGCAGAAACGTATCGGCGCGAGGGTCGGTTTGGTGGGTTCTTCTTTCCTTTTTGGTCGTGAAATTTAATAGCGGATTAATCCATGTCGCTCGGCGAAGCCATTCGTAATTCGCAGGTTTGGAAGAGCGTTTTTCGTCATCCGATGCCGCTCGACCGACGGAATCGCATCGTCGTGATGCTGACCAACTTCTTTCTGCACCTGCATCCGGTATCGATCAAGAAGCAGGGCATCGCGCTGAGCTACACCTGGTGCATGGGCGGGGTGACCTTCTTTTTGTTTCTGGTAGAGACGGTTACCGGCGTGCTGTTGATGTTCTATTACCGGCCGACGCTGGAGTGGGCTTATAACGACATTCTCTCGCTACGCGATGTGACCAGTTTGGGCATCATGCGCGAACTGCATCGCTGGGGTGCGCACGCCATGGTGATAACTACATGGCTGCACATGTACCGCGTATTTCTCACAGGCAGCTACAAGCCGCCGCGGGAATTTAACTGGGTAGTAGGCGTGCTCTTGCTGCTCTTAACGTTACTGCTTTCGTTCACCGGCTATCTGCTTCCCTGGGATCAGTTGGCCATCTGGGCCATTACGGTCGGCTCGAACATGGCCCGCGCCACGCCGATCATGGGTCACGAGGGTCCTGGGGCCAAGTTATTGAATGTCGGCGGCATTTCAATGATCACCAATGCCTCGGACGCGCGATTCGTTACCATTGGCGCGCGTTTCGTCGGCGAGGATACGTTGAATCGATTCTACGTGTTGCACTGCATTGCGATTCCGTTGGCCGTGGCTCTGCTCTTGGCGATCCACTTCTGGCGGGTGCGGAAAGACGGCGGAATCAGCGGGCCGCTGTAGCGGTCTCGCGAGAAGGTTTGTGGGCGCGCTTGCGATGGACGTGGGCCGCGTCCGTCGCAGGGGACCGAGTTTTATATAGCGTTTCGAGAGAGTTCCGTACGCGGTCTCGACCGGCGGAATTCCTAGGGATCGGAATTCGACATGCATAGTGATCCGAACTTTCTCTCGCATGTGGCGACGCCACTGGGCTTCTATTACCTGGTGCTATGCGCGCTCAATTGGGGGGCGGCTCTATTCTTGTGGCGGCGAGGTGCCAAGACGTACGCCACGCCCGAGTTCGGTCCCTTGAAAGTGCCGATTACCGACGTGCTTGTCTGGCTGCTCGTGGGGGCCGCGTTTTTCATCTGCGCGCCGTTGGCCATGATTGGCATGCCGCCCGAGCTTCCTCCGGAAGTGAAGCAAGTTGTCAACGAGCTATCCGGCCCCGTCACTTTGGCGCTCGGATCGCTGATTCTGTTCACCTGTCTGTTCGTGTTTCGCCGGCTGTGGACACCGCCACCGGTGGCATGGACGTTGCTGAACCTGGCGCTATTGGTGATGGGTATGTCGATGACCGACCCCAACTTCACCGCCATTGTGGCTAAGCCAGACAATGTGCCGATCGTCGGGTTGGTGTTCCTGTTGGGATTCTTCACTTGGCTGGCAACACATAAGGCCGTGATCAATGACGATCGCGCAGCCCAGGGGCTGCCGCCGATGGAAAAGGAAGGCGAAGAGAAGGTGTTGGTGTGGCCCGACCTGGTCTACACCGAGCTGATCTGTATGGTGGCGCTAACCGCGTTCCTATTGATTTGGGCCATTGCCTTGCAGGCGCCACTTGAAGAGCCGTCGAGCCGCGTCAAGACGCCCAATCCCTCGAAGGCGCCTTGGTACTTTCTCGGTTTGCAGGAGATGCTCGTCTATTACGACCCTTGGATGGCAGGAGTGGTGCTGCCGAGCGTGGTGTTGCTAGGGCTGATGGCAATCCCGTACCTGGACTTCAACAAAAAGGGGAGCGGGTACTACACCATTTCGGAGCGCAAGTTCGCATATTTGGTGTTTCAGTTCGGTTTTCTCGAGCTGTGGGTAATCCTTATTATTCTGGGGACCTTTCTGCGCGGACCGAATTGGAATTTCTTCGGGCCGTTCGAGACCTGGGACGCTCACAAAGTGCTTGCGCAGAACAATATCGACCTATCGCAGTTTTTCTGGATCAAATGGCTCGATCAGAGCATGCCCAAGGCGCCACCCGGTTCCGGTGCGGGCACGGAGCTGAGTTACATTCTTCTGCGCGAGCTGCCGGGCATCATTATCGTGTTCGCGTATTTCGTGTTGTTGCCGCCGATCATGGCTGCCACGATCTTTCGCAAGTTTTTCGTCAAGATGGGCTTTATCCGTTTCATGCTCATGTCGAACTTGCTGTTGATGATGGGGTCGTTGCCGTTAAAGATGGTCGCGCGGTGGAGCGCGAATTTGAAATACTTTATTAGCATTCCCGAGTACTTCCTGAATTTCTAAGAGCGCGTGACGGAACGTTCCGCCGCTGCTCGCCCGGCGTGCCACCGTTGGACCGGTGTACCACGCACGACCGCGAGATACGGATGGAATCGTTTTGTACGCTCCCGACGCACTAAAGGCGTTCTGCAATGCCGGCAACTGAACAAACCTGGCGCGACACCAAATGGATGCACGTCGTTTTTGGCGTGTCGGGTGTGGCGATGCTTATCACAACAGTTTGGATGCTCGCGAAAGACCATAATCGCGAATGGAAGCCAATCCAACGGAAATTTCGCGCGATCGAAACCTGGTACACCCAGGCCAAGATTACCGACCAGAGCAGTGCTGAGTACGAGCAGACGAAGGCCGCCCTGCAGGCCGAACTGGTCGCCGCGCAAGCCGAGCCTCCCGCCGAGTCGGTGATCGAGGCATTTACGGCCGAAGCTCGCGCGCATGCTGAGCAAAACGGTTACGACCTGTCCGTCGTGGAAAACGCCGACAAGTCGTTGCGCGATTTGGTAGCGAAGCCGGATGAGATCGACGCGACACGAAACCAGGTCATCGCGGCCCGCGACAAGCTGATCGCCGCCATGGATGCGATCGTTCGCAAGGCACAGTTCGACGAGGACAAGCGATTCAGTCTGCTTAAATTTCGTCGTGCGGACTTGGACGTAGAGCGCAGCAGGTACAACCTGGGAGTGGGCGAAGGTTTGCCCGAACAGGAACTGGTCGATCGCCAAGAGGGTGTCAACAACGTTGTCGAAGACGTCAACCGCATGACGGTTGAATACCAGCAGGCCAAGACCCACCGTCAAGAGTTGGAAAAATCGGTGGGGCTTGCAACGGCAAAGGTGGCCACCGCGCGGAAGAAGCTCAACGACTATAACGGCGACTTGGACCGGCTCGTAAAAGCCAAGGAAGATCGCGAGCTGACGACCGCCAAGGACCTACTCGACCTGCCGATCATCAATGCTTTCAATAGTCCTCTTAAGATCGAGCAAATCTGGCTGCCCAAGCTGACGCTGAACAACAACTTCAGCGACGTGGCCCGTTTCGATCGGTGCATCACTTGCCACCAGGCAATCGACAAGTCGGGCGCCGGCTCGGCAGTAGCGCCGGCGTATCCGCCCCGTCCGGCCGAGTTAGTGACAGTGACGCTCAAGACGCCGGCAGCTGCCGACTTGCCCAAGGAGTTCAACGATGCTCCGCCCGCCACGGACGCGGAGCGAAGCAAGGCCCTAGCGCAGATATACGGTTTGGAGTTGGCGAGCGAAGGCATTATCGATCCTCGCGACGTTGTCGTAAGCGTGGTCCGCCCCGAAAGTCTCGCTGCCCAAGCCCAAGTGCAGGTCGGCGACGTGTTGCGTTTTGTCGGCGATGTCGATGTCTCGAAGGATCGTCGCTACGTCTATCGCTACCTGATCGGCAGCGTGAATTGGGGACAGCCCCTGGCGGTCAAGGTCGATCGTGGGTTGCCTAATCCTTTCAGCTCGCACCCACGGCTCGATCTCTTCGTGGGCTCGCTCAGCCCTCACAAGATGATGGATATTGGTTGCACGATTTGCCACGAAGGGCAGGGGAGCGCCACCAGCTTCCAATGGGCGTCGCACACGCCTAATGATCCGCACGAGGTGAAGAAGTGGGAGGATGAGCATGGTTGGTTCAGTAATCATCATTGGATCTTCCCAATGCGTCCCGAGCGGTTCATGGAAAGTGGCTGCTTGAAGTGTCACTTCGACATTACCGAACTCGAGCCCAGCGAACGGTTCCCCGAGCCTCCGGCACCCAAATTGATGGCAGGCTACGACGTTATCCGTCAGTTCGGTTGCTTCGGCTGCCACGAGATTAACGGCTTCGACGGGCCGTTGCGCCGCCGTGGGCCCGATTTGCGCGTCGAGCCGACCTATGCGGCCGCCGCGGCCGAGGTGCTGTCTGACCCCGGTTTGAACGATCAAGAGCGACATTTGGCGACGGAGATCGTCGAGCACCCCGAACGAAAGCCCACACGCAAACTACTGGCCGAAGTGCTCAAGGCCCAGGAGGAGAGTAACGCCGCCGGTGGGGCCGATCCAGAACCAGCCCGACTGACTGCCGACACGTTGCGAATGGCGACTCTGTTGGGCACAGACGACGAAACTCCCGGCAAGTACCGCAAGGTTGGTCCGAGCCTGCGCTATGTAAAGAGCAAGGTCGACGCGAATTTCCTCACGAGTTGGATTCGCAACCCGCTGGATTTCCGTCCTACCACGCGGATGCCCAAATTCTTTGGACTCGACGATCACCTGCATGAGATCAAGCGAGATGAGTTCGGTAATCCGGAAATGATTCCCAAGCTCGATGCTGAAGGGCACGAGGTATTGAATGAAGAGGGCGAGTCCATCCTGGAGCCAGTTTACGACGAAAGTCCAGGCTTAGAATTGTCGAAGCGCTTCGAGCCGGTCGAGGTTCGCGCGGCGGCAGAATATCTGCTGGATGTAAGTCAGCCATTTGAATATCTCACAAAGCCAAAGGATGTGACCGACGAGCCGTCTGCCGAACGTGGCAAGACCGTGTTCCAGGTGCGCGGCTGCCTGGCCTGCCATCAGCACAAGGATTTCCCCGAGGGCAAATCGACACAAGGTCCAGATCTGTCGCGCATCGGGGACAAGCTGGCCACCCAGGCCGGCGCAAAATGGCTATACAGTTGGGTACGCGAGCCGAAGCATTACCATGCCCGAACGGTGATGCCCAACTTGTTCCTGGAACCGATCACCGACGCCGAGGGCAAGGTATCGGACCCGGCAGCCGACGTGACGGCGTTCTTGCTCGGTTCGCGCGACGGGTGGAAGGCAGAGGCGTTGCCTGCGGTTGTCGAAAAGGATCTAGATGATCTGGCTGCCGAATATCTTCGCGGCAGCTTCACCTATCGGCAGTCAGAGGAGTATCTGAAGAACGGTATTCCCGCTTCGCTCCGCAACCAATTGAAGGTCGACGAGCAGTTGCTGATTGCGACCGACGGCATGACTCCGGAAGAGAACCAGCGGCACAAGCTGCTGTACGTAGGGCGACGCACGATCGGGCGGCTTGGCTGCGCCGGCTGCCACGACATCCCGGGCTTCGAGGATGCCAAGGCGATCGGTACTGGACTGGCCGATTGGGGCCGCAAGGAACCGTCGAAGTTGGCCTTCGAACAGGTAGTGCAGTACCTGGCACAAGAGAACTTCGTGCATGGTCACGGCCATATTCACAATATTGAAGAGGCGCTCGATCCGCACCATATGGATCCGGATACAGGCTTCTTCACAGAGGCAGTTTTGCACCACGAGCGCGAAGGTTTCATCTGGCAGAAGTTACGCGAGCCGCGCAGCTATGACTATCGAATGACCGAGAACAAGGATTACATCGAACGGCTGCGAATGCCGAAGTTCAATCTCTCGGACAAGCAGCGCGAAGCAGTGATCACGTTCGTGCTTGGCCTAGTGGCCGAACCGCCCGCCGCGCAATACGTGTACAAGGCTGACCCGCGCCGTCAGGCGGTTATCGACGGACAGCGGCTGATTACCAAATTCAATTGCGACGGCTGTCATACGTTTCGCATGGAGACGTGGTCCTTCGACTACGATCCGAAGAATTTCCCCGAGCCGCCGCCGTTTGAGGATTATGCGTTCGAGATACCGCACTTCACTCCGGCGCAATTGGCCGAGTCGAAGAAAGTAGATCGTCGCGGTCTAGGTCATGCCACGGTGACGGGCATGGTCAATCCCGAGATTGCCGAAGATGACGACGGCAATCCGCAGTTCTATTTCGGCCTGTGGCAATCGTTGCCCATTAACGGCCAGCCGTGGATCGTGGGTGGTCCCGAGGTACCGGTGGCTGAAAGTCGTATCATTAATAAGATTCCTCCGATCGGTGGCAACTTTGCACGCTTGCTGCATCCCGTGGCATTGGCCATGGAGCAAGTTACGAATCCGAACGCCAAAGCCAGCGATGCCTGGGGCTGGGTTCCGCCGCCGCTGGTGAACGAGGGGAACAAGGTGCAGACGCAATGGCTACACGACTTCTTGCTGAATCCGTATCCGATTCGGCCGGCGGTCGTACTGCGGATGCCTCGGTTCAACATGTCGAGCGAAGAGGCATCTCAACTGGCCAACTATTTTGCCGCGGTGGACGACGCGCAGTACCCCTATCTGGTCGATCATCGCACCGATCCTAGTTATCTGGCGCGACAAGATGCGGAGCATGCGCACCGTTTTGAGGATGCGCTAAAGGTCATTACAGGCAACGAATTCTGCGTGAAATGCCACAAGGTGGGAGATTTCGTGCCCGCCGGCAGTCCCGCGGCGCTCGCTCCCAATTTGGATCGCGTTTATCAGCGGTTGCGGCCGGACTATCTCGAAAAATGGATCGGCAATCCGAAGCGGTTGCTCCCCTATACCGGGATGCCTGTGAACTTCGCGCCAGACAAGCCTGTCGATCAGAACTTGTTCCCGGGAAAGAGTATCGACCAGGTGGAAGGCATCGTCGATTTCTTGATGAACTACGACACCTACATGGCGGATCGCACGTCAATCAAGCCAATGGTCAAGCCGGCGCCGCCGGCCACCGACGCAGCCGGGACGCCGGCAGCGCAGTTACCGACGGCCGATCAGCCGGCAGCACAAATACCCACGGCGCGATCTACGGCGGACGCAACGCAGGTCGCGGCACCGTAACGGATTTCGACTTGAGAGAGACAGCCTTGATAATAGCGGTCAGATCAACGCGATCTGCCGCTGCGGATTACAGAGTCGCCGGCACGAGCGGACGTCCGATAGCGAGCCGGTTAAGGTTTCAGTTAGTTTTACAATCTGGAATTTCAAAGCCTGGCGCCAGTGGGCCAGGCGGGCGGATTGAGGAGAAGAAATCAACATGGCAAAGCTAACTTCGCGAAACTCGCTAGCGTGCGTAATCTGTCTTACGGTATTCAGTCTTACTGTGGTCTCGGGGGGCGCGGGCACCGTCAGCGCTCAGTGGGGCAACCTGAAGGGACAGTTCATCTATAACGGCAAGGCGCCTGAACCCAAGAAGCTGGATACGACCAAAGAGCCCGTTTGCGTGCCGCACAATCTGGTGGATGAGTCGTTACTAGTTGCGCCTGACGGCGGCATCAAGAACGTGGTGATATTCGTCCGCACCAAAAAGGCCGACCTGAAGATCAACCCTGCGCTGGGCGAGCCGCCGGCCCAGATTGAGATCGACAATAAGAACTGCCGATTCGAGCCGCACCTGCTGGTGTTGCAAGTCGGTCAGACCTTGTTGGTGAAGAACTCGGATCCGTTCTCGCACAATAGCAACGTTACTGAAATCGGCGGACAGGGGGCGAACCCGTTGATTGCTCCGGGCAAAGAAGCCACTTACAAGTACGTCCGCTCGCAAATGGTTCCGCAGCCCGTGGCGTGCAACATCCATCCCTGGATGAGGGCTTTCGTGCTGCCACGTGACAACCCGTATTTCGCCGTATCGAGCGCGGACGGCAAGTTCGAGATTAAGGACCTGCCAGTCGGCAAGTTGGAGTTCCAGGTATGGCAGGAAAAGGCTGGCAACGTCGATACTAAGGAGTGGCCCAAGGGACGCTTCACGATGGACATCAAGGCCGGCGACAATGACTTGGGTACCGTCAAGCTCGATCCGAAATTGTTCAACAAGTAATTGCTACCGAGGAAAATCGTGACACGCTTTGTTGCCGCCCTAACGATGTTATTTTTTGCGACTTTGCTGTTGGCCGCCGTCTCGGGCTGCCGCGAGGCGATTGCACTAAACCCGACCGTTGACGTCAAGGTTGCCAAGGAGCTGCGCGCGGGCTCTGGCAGTGGCGAATCGGGCCATGCGGCCGCGGCCGAACCGACAGGCACCGGCTGGGGCACGCTTAAAGGCAAGTTTGTATACGCCGGTGATGCACCCAGCGCCAGTTTTTTCTCCACCGGAGGCAAGGACGGTGCCGTGTGTGGTCAGCAGGTGCCGAACCAGCAGCTAGTTGTCGATTCGGCGTCGAAGGGAGTCGCCAACATCGTGGTTTTTGCCCGCAAAGTTTCGCGGGTCTTTAAGCCGGAAGAGGGAGCTGCCGCGGCGCCACCCGCACCCGTCTTTGATCAAAAGGGCTGTCTGTTTCTCAGTCACGTGTTCGCGACGCAAATGGGAGTTCCACTCGAAATCAAAAACAGCGATCCCGTTTCGCATAACACCAGCTTCGACCCGGGAGGTGGCAACACGCCGGCTAACCCGCTGTTGCAACCCAACTCGTCGGTTACGTACAAGTTCAGCCGCGCGATGAACGCACCGGCCGCGGCAACATGCAGCATCCATCCGTGGATGAAGGGTTACATCATCGCTCGCGACGATCCGTATTTTGCTGTGACAGGCCCGGACGGTTCGTTCGAGATTAAGAACGTGCCGGCGGGCGAAGATGTGGAGTTCCAGGTATGGCACGAGCAGGCCCCTGGTGGCCTAGAGGCCAAGCCCGGCTGGAGCAAGGGGCGGTTCAAAATCAAGATACCGGCTGACGGCGAGCAGGATCTGGGAACGATCGAAGTGCCGGCTGCCACCTTCCACTAGAGTCATTGAGATCGCGCGTAGGATTCGAGATCCGATCATGAAAAGATATTCGTTCATTTCCTGGCGATGTGTCGGTCTTGTCGTTGCCGCGACCGTGCTGCCTGCGGTGGCCGGCTGTACGAAGGTCGATCCGCCTGTGTTTCACTTGAATCTGCAAGGGCGCGACCCGCACGACTTCCTGCTGACGGGCAAGGAAAAAGATCAGGCGGAGCGCGACGCCAAGCAGCAGAATGCCACATCGCTCGATGCGGTCGCCACGGTGCTGTACGCCATGTTCGGCGAGCCCAACGCGCCCTTCGTGCTGCCAGAAACCGGGCTGGATCCGCGCAAGATCGAGCTCGCGGCAGGCCGTACCGGCGGAGACGAAACGGGCCGCCAGGGCGGTCTGTACCGTCAGCACTGCGCTCACTGCCACGGCATCAGTGGCGATGGCGCTGGTCCGACGGCCGCCTTCTTGAATCCTTATCCGCGCGATTACCGCCAAGGCGCCTTCAAGTTCAAGAGCACCGCGCGAGCGGACAAGCCCACGACCGAAGATCTACACCGCATCTTGCACGAAGGGATTGCCGGCACGGCGATGCCCTCGTTCCTTCTGTTGGCTGACGACGAGATTGATGCGTTGTCCGAGTACGTGAAATACCTCAGCATTCGCGGCCAGACCGAGCAGTTGCTGTTGATCAAGGTGCTTGACGACGGAGATTCCATCGATTTCAAACAGGTCAAGCTGAGCGAGCTAGTCAGCGAGTACGTGACGCCGATCGCCGAAACTTGGGCTTCGGCCGAATCGGCCATCGTCGTTCCACCTGATCGCCCGCCGGTGGATACGCCGGAGCAGTTGGCTGATTCTATTGCCAAGGGGGCGGAGTTATTCCGCGGCGCCAAGGCGCAATGTGCCAAGTGCCACGGTCCGACGGCGCTCGGGGACGGCAGCGAGGAGTTGCTGTTCGACGATTGGAATAAGGTCAAGCAATTCGCCGACCTGGCGAAGAAGATCGCCGACGCCGAAGCGATCGAGGACCGCACAGAGCGCTCGGAGACCCTCAGCGACTTGCAAACCAAGCTGACTGTCGAGGATTACAAGTGGCTCTTGCCTCAACAGCAGATCCAACCGCGCAATTTGCGTCTGGGAACGTATCGGTTCGGGCGCCGACCGGTTGATCTTTATCGACGGATCTTTGCTGGTGTGAACGGTACACCGATGCCACAGGCGGGAGCCGATGCAAACAATCCGAGCGGGCTCACGCCGGAGGAAATCTGGCACATCGTCGCTTATGTCCGCTCGCTGCCGTACGACAAGATGAGCGAGCCGGGAGTCGGCAAGGGAAAGCTAGCCGGACTCAATGGATGGCACGAGTAAGGTTGCAACATAGTCAGTCCGCAGGCGGCGCGTACGTGAATCACTTTAGCTTCGGGGCGCGTCAGGTGGAGGTCGATCGTGGGTAGGTTTTGGAGCTTGTTGTTTCTTGCGGTGCCGGTCTTCGGCGTGGCCGCATTTGTGTGGGCCCCCGGTGCCGGCTATTGGTTGCCGCGGGACGTATCCGAGCATGGACACCAGATCGACCACTTGTGGACGTTCATCTTGATCCTTACGGGGTTGGTGTTCGTTGCCACCGAGGTGCTGTTGTTCTGGTTCTTGTGGCGATACGACGGCGCAAAGAACGCAGACCCCGTGAAGTACACGCACGGCAGCCATAATCTGGAAGTCATCTGGACCATTCTGCCGGCCGCCACCCTGCTATTCATTGCCATCTATCAAATGAATGCGTGGGCGGATGTAAAGATTCGCAACCCGGGAAGCGAGGGATTGCCCGTCACGGTCGAGGTCACCGGGCGACAGTTCGAGTGGCGTCTTCGTTACCCGGGCAAGGATGGCAAACTCGGCACGCCAGACGACATTTACCATGTCAATGACCTGCATGTGCCGGTAAACGAAGAGATCCTGGTCTCGTTGAAGAGCCAGGATGTGCTGCACGATTTCTTCTTGCCGAATTTACGCATCAAGCAGGACGCTGTGCCCGGCATGGCGATTCCGGTCTGGTTCAAGGCGACGGAACGCGGCACGTTCGACCTGGTTTGTGCCGAGCTATGCGGTTGGGGTCATTACAAGATGAAGGGCCGGTTGACCGTCAATTCCCGTGAGGATTACGACGAGTGGCTGGACAAAATGTTTGCGGCTCAAGAGGCGACCAAATGAGTACTTCCGCTCTCGGTTCCCATGCTCACGACGCGTCCCACGGGCACGAACAGGCCCATGCGGCCGGCTTCTTGCGCACATATGTCTTTTCGCTGGACCATAAGGTCATCGGCATCCAGTTCCTGTTCTCGACGCTGCTGTGGTTCGTCGTGGGGGGACTGTTGGCGCTGGCCGTGCGGTGGCAGTTGGCGTGGCCGTGGAGCAGCATGCCCATCGTGGGGCCGATGCTCTTTTCGGCCGAAGGAGGGCAGATTTCGCCCGAGTTCTACACGATGCTGTTTACGATGCATGCCTCGGTGATGATCTTTTTCGTGATCATTCCGATTCTGGCAGGCGCGTTCGGCAACTTCCTGATCCCGCTGATGATCGGGGCCGACGATATGGCCTTCCCCACTTTGAACATGCTCAGCTATTGGTTTATGTGGCCGGCCTTCATCTGCATGATAGGTAGCTTCTTCGTTACCGGTGGAGCGGCCTCATCGGGCTGGACAGCGTACCCCACGCTTTCGGCCGTGTGGGGGGCCGCGCCTGGCAGCGAGATGGGACAGAATCTGTGGCTGATTGGGCTGATTTTTGTCGGCATCTCGTCGATGATGGGCTCGGTCAATTACATGACCACGATTATTCAGATGCGCGCCCCGGGCATGACGATGTTTCGCATGCCGATGACGATTTGGGCCATGTTCATCACCGCGATTCTGCAGGCCTTCGCTCTGCCGGTGCTCACCGCCGCGCTGTTCATGCAATTGCTCGATCGCACGATTCGCACGGGTTTCTTCATCCCGGAAGGATTGATCGTCAATAACGCCTCGACGGGCGCCGGTGGTGGCCAGACCCTCTTGTGGCAACACTTGTTCTGGTTCTATTCGCACCCGGCCGTGTACATCATGATCCTGCCGGCGATGGGAATGGTGTCGGATATCATTGCCTGCTTCGCTCGTAAGCCGCTGTTCGGCTACAAGCCGATGGTGTACTCGATCTCGGGTATCGCCGGACTGGGATTCATCGTGTGGGGCCACCACATGTTCATGTCCGGGATGAACCCATACCTGGGCATGACGTTCATGGTTTCGACGATGTTCATCGCGTTGCCGAGTGCCGTGAAAGTTTTCAATTGGCTAGGCACGATCTGGGGCGCGCGAATCCAGTTCACCACGCCGATGCTCTTCGCGCTCTCGTTCGTGTCGATGTTTATCATCGGCGGGCTGTCGGGCATTTTCATGGCCGCGACGCCGGTCGATATATTCATTCACGATACCTACTTCATCGTAGGGCACATTCACTATGTGTTGTTCGGCGGCACCGCTTTTGGTGTGTTCGGCGGCATCTATTTCTGGTTTCCTAAAATGTTTGGCCGGATGATGAACGAGTTTTGGGGGAAGGTTCACTTCTTCCTGTCGTTCGTCTTCTTCAACGGCACGTTTTATACGATGCACATTTTGGGGGCCGGTGGATTCCCGCGCCGCCTGGCCGACCCGTATCACTACGCCAGCTTCCGGAATATGCAGTCGCTCAACGAGTTCATGACGATCTGTGCACTTGGCATGGGGGCGTCGCAGATCATCTTCGCGATCAACTTCTTCTACAGCATCTTTTACGGAGCAAAGGTGGGGCGCAACCCATGGCATGCCAACAGCCTGGAATGGTTTGCTCCCAGCCCTCCGGGACACGGCAACTTCGACGCCCAGCCGATCGTATACCGTGGACCGTACGAATACGGCTCGCCCGAAGTAAGCACCGATTATTATCCGCAGACCCAACCGCCTCCTGAGGGATTTACTCCGACGGACGATCACGGACACGGCGGACATTAGAGTAAGCAGAGGCCATCCGAGCGCGGCAAATCGGCACGACAAATAATGCGGAACGCCTGGTAAACAGTGGAAAGATCGCGCGGAGACAATGCTGGCACTCTCTCGGCAAGCGCCTGGCCACATCGGCTGGCCGTGTTGCTAGTGTGCGCGACGTTCCCGCTGATCTGGGTGGGCGGGCTGGTCACGACATACGAGGCCGGCATGGCTGTGCCCGACTGGCCTTCGACCTACGGTTACAATTTGTTCTTGTATCCCTGGCAAACATGGCTTGCCGGTCCCTGGGATTTGTTCATCGAGCACGGGCATCGGTTGTTCGGCGCGCTCGTGGGCATGATGACCATCTTGCTTGTGGCCGCGGCGTTCCGTCTCGACGGTCGAATTTGGTATCGCTGGGCAACGCTCGGCGCTCTGGCTCTGGTGATCGCTCAGGGAGGTCTGGGCGGGTTACGTGTACGGCTAGACCAACGATTGTTGGCGCAGATCCATGGATGTGTCGCGCCGGTTTTCTTCGCAGTCACGGTGGCCTTGGCTGTCTGGAGTTCACCGCGCTGGCGGGCCGGTCGCACACTTGCGCAAGATCCAAAACAGGCTCGCGCGGCCGCGCGTTTTCAGCGACTGGCGTTCTTGACCGTGGTGATGGCCTATGTGCAACTCGTGCTCGGTTCGCAGTTGCGTCACGTTCGACCAAGCGTCGATATGGCGACTTTTCGCGCTGCCGTTTGGTTTCATCTGCTGATGGCCGCGGTATTGGCCGTTCACATACTTTTGCTGGCGGCACGTGGACTCCGGTCGTTCTCTGCCAATGGTTACATAGCGGTACCTGTAGTGGCGCTAGCGGCAATGCTGATGCTCCAGCTTGGCTTGGGTGCCGGTGCGTGGGTAGTCAACTACGGTTGGCCCGCCTGGTTCGGTCGTTACGAGTGGGCTCAGCAGTATGTTGTCTCACATGAGAGTCGGACGCAGGCGCTGATGACGACGGCACATGTGGCCGCAGGTTCACTGATCCTGGCCACTTCGCTGATGGTGGCGCTACGGTCGTTGTTGCTACCTTCGGCGCGATCAATTCCGGTGCAAAGGTTTGTTGCCTCGGAGGTGCTGGCATGAGCACTCTCAGTGCTGCAACGACAGCTATGAACCAGACCGGTCGTGTAAAGATCTGGCCGCGAGTGCGCGATTATATCGAGCTGACGAAGCCGAAAATCGTCGTGCTAGAGTTAGTCACGATCATCGTGGCCGCATTCGTCGCGAGCTGGGGTTCCCCTGACTTGTATTTGCTTGGGTCCGCTCTGGTCGGTACGGGGCTCGTCGCGGCGGGCGCAAGTGCCTGGAATCAATGGATTGAACGACATTCCGATGGACTGATGGTTCGCACCGCGGATCGGCCGCTGCCGGCCGGCCGTCTGTCGAGCCGTGAAGTGCTCTGCTTTGGCACTCTTACCACTGTGGCCGGAGCGGCTTGGTTGGCTGCGGCCGTGAATCTCTTGACGGCCAGCTTGGGCATGGCCACTTGGATTGCTTATGTTTGCCTGTACACGCCGCTCAAGTCGCGGACGTCACATAATACCGCCGTGGGCGCGGTGGCTGGCGCCATGCCGGTGCTGATGGGTTGGACGGCGGTGGGCGGTCAGCTCGGCCTTTCGGCCGCGACGTTGTTCACGATCGTCTTCCTTTGGCAGTTTCCGCATTTCATGGCTATTGCTTGGATCTATCGGGCAGACTATGCCGCGGCTGGCTGCCGGATGCTCTCGGTCGTTGATCCGTCGGGTCGCAGAGCCGGTTTGCAAGCTGTCGTGGGGGCGCTCGTTTTGTTGCCTGTCAGCGTATTGCCCGCCGTTGGGCGGTTGGCCGGCACTGGTTATTTTGTGGTAGCGTTGTTGTTGGGTCTGGCCCAGTTGGCCGCAGCCGTGCAGTTTGCCCGTCACTTGGACGAGCGCTCGGCACGGATGCTGTTGCGTGCCTCGCTCATCTACTTGCCCTGTGTGCTTGTGTTCCTGTTGTTGTCGGCCCCTATCGTGCGTTGAAGCTCTTCGAGAAAGGTACAAGCGACCTGTCATGGCCATTGCCACAGACGCCCCTCATGGGCACGCTCAACACTTGAAATTGCAATACCAGCCCGGCTTACCGCTACCCAACGGCAAGTTGTTCATGTGGCTGTTTTTGTCGACCGAGATTATGTTTTTCGCCGCCCTGATCGGCGTGTACATCGTGATTCGCTTCGGTGCGCCAGACTGGCCGGCGACGCACGACGTGCATCTGTCTGAACCCATTGGCGCGTTCAATACCTTCGTGCTGATCTGTTCCAGCGTGTCCATTGTCTTGGCGCTGGAAAGCGCGCGAGCCAACAAAAGCGGTCTGGCAAAGGTTTGGATGCTGATCACTTTGGCATTAGGTTGTGTATTTTTGGGCGTCAAGGGTTACGAGTACAACGCCAAGTTCTCGCACGGCATTTATCCTGCCACACCGCGCAGCCGGATTCACGAGCGAGCCGATCTGGATTTTGGCTCGGCCGCCCGTGTGCGTTTGCAGACGATCATCGAGCCTCTGGCCAAGATTCCCGCCGAAACGTTGTCGAAGGAGGAAGCGGATCAATTAGTTTTGGCCAAGAAGATCAAGGACGACTTTTCCGCCACAAACCCGGTAACTTTGCAGCGCCTGGCCGACGACATCATGCCGCCACCGTCGCTGGAAGGGGAACATACTAGCGTCGCCGCGCATCCGGAGACGCTCAGCGAAGAGCATCCGTGGGTCCAACTCCCCTACCTGGCGGCGGAGCACGACAAGGTGGAATACGTCCGCGAGCTCGTCGAGTCGTTCAAGCTGCCGATGGTGATTCCTGGCGGCAATATGTGGGCCAGCACTTATTTCTTGTTGACGGGCTTTCACGCCGTACACGTGTTGGTAGGGCTGATCGTGTTCGCCATCATGCTTACGATCACGCTTGACGCCACGAAAGCCGGCGCCATCGAGAATATCGGTCTGTACTGGCACTTCGTCGATCTGGTGTGGATTTTCCTGTTTCCGTTGCTGTATCTGTTCTGACCATTCGGCCGCTGCGGCGGCTTCATTGTGGAGTTCTTAGTTATGCACGACGCCGGCCATTCATCCGAGGCACACGGCCACGCGCACGGTGAACCTGCAAACGGTGATCACGGGCATGCCCACGGCGGTATTGCCAAATACATCTACGTGTTCCTGGCGCTGTGCGTACTGACCGGGGCTTCGTTCTTTACGTATTCCAGCGCGTGGCCGTGGCACGATCAGCCGGCGGTGGGGCGATTTTTTATGATGGCGGTATCATGCACCAAGGCCATGTTGGTGATTTTGTTCTTCATGCACTTGAAGTACGAAGCCGACTGGAAGTATGTGCTGACGATTCCGGCGTCGATTATGTCGATATTCCTGATGCTGGCGCTGGTGCCCGATGTGGGTCTGCGCATGCGTACCTACTCGCCCGAGCGTCGCGAGCATGCGGCGCTGCCCGAGGTGCAATTCCAAAAGCTGCAAAAGAAGGTGAAGGAATTGGAACCGGTCCACGATACGTCGGCACCGGCTGCCATCGCGCCGGCACACTAGTGGAATCGATGTCTTTGGTCTGGGGAATTGTCTGAGCTGGCCGTCAACAGACGGTACTTCGGCCGCTCGTTACAAGCTGAGCGCAGCGTTAGTTGCTCGACACGTTCCTCGTGCGACAATTGAGTTCTCTCCATGGTTTCCTCAGCCGCTCTGAATGTCTCGCGGCTGGTGCATCGCTACGGCGATCGCCTGGCGCTCGAGGATGTCAGCCTGTCCGTGGATCAGGGCGAGATCTTCGCCTTTCTCGGCCCCAATGGCGGCGGCAAGACGACGCTGTTTCGCCTGCTGTCGACGCTCGTCCCCATTCAATCGGGCGCGATCGATATTCTCGGTCTCGACGTGCGCAGGCAACCTGATGAGGTTCGCTCGAATATCGGCGTCGTGTTCCAGGCGCCGAGCCTCGATCGCAAGCTCACCGTGAATGAGAACCTCTGGCAGCATGGCCAGTTGTACGGGCTGTCGCGTGGAGTGCTTTCCACGCGGCGGACGGAGATGCTGGCACGCTTTGGTTTGACCGACCGAGCGGGTGACCTGGTGGAAACGCTCTCGGGCGGGTTGCGGCGCCGCGTTGAGCTGGCAAAGGGTTTGCTGCATCGTCCGCGCGTTTTGTTGCTCGACGAGCCCAGCACTGGGCTCGATCCCGGGGCACGCAGCGACCTGTGGGAGTATTTGCACCGTGTGCGCGACGAAGACGGGGTGACCGTCGTGCTGACGACACATCTGCTCGAAGAAGCCGAGAAGGCCGACCGTCTGGCAATCATGAGTGCCGGCAAGCTCGTGGCGCTAGATACACCCGATCGCCTGCGTGCCACGGTCGGCGGTGACACGATCTGGATCGAAACTGATCGCCCCGAGCAAATGGCGGCGGACATAACCGAGCGTTTGGGGTGCGCGGCAAACGTGGTCGGCGCGCGTGTGCGTTTGGAGTTGCCCGACGGCCATCAATGGATTGCCCGACTCGTCGAAGGTTTCCCCGGCCAGATCAGCTCGATATCGCTGGGTAAACCGACACTGGAAGATGTATTCATTGCCCGCACCGGCCACCGCTTCTGGCAGGCCGAGGAGGTGGGCGTTGGCTGAGCATACCGTAGACCCCGCACCAGGGGGCAAGATCGAGCCTGACAGTAATCGCGCCGGCACAGCTTCGGCGTTTTCGGCAACGGCGCGCGTTGCCAGCAACGGAGGAGATTCTCGTGGCGAGCCCAGCGCAGTGCGGCGCGCAACCGGCTCGGCCGTATGGTCGCTGTGTTACCGTGAACTGATTCGCTTTGTTCGGCAACGCAATCGCATAGTGGGCGCGATTGGCCAACCGGTATTGTTCTGGGTGCTCTTTGGCGCGGGCCTGGGACCGACCTTTCAATTGCCAGGCATCGATGGCGACGTCAGTTACCGCGAATATTTCTTTCCCGGCACCTTGGCGTTGATTCTGTTGTTTACCGCCATCTTCTCGACGATCTCGATTATCGAAGACCGGCGTGAGGGGTTCCTGCAGTCGGTGCTCGTGGCCCCTATTTCGCGCTGGTCGATGGTGTTGGGAAAAGTTTTAGGAGGATCGATCCTGGCGACAGGGCAGGGAGTCTTGTTCCTACTTTTGGGACTTTTAGTGGGTTTGCACTTTTCTCTAGCCGGTTTTGCAGCCGCGGCGCTGTTTTCGTTTGTTGTGGCGTTTGCGCTCACGTCGCTAGGGTTTGTAATTGCCTGGCGGATGGACTCCACGCAAGGGTTCCATGCCATTATGAGTGTGTTTTTGCTACCCATGTGGCTGCTGTCGGGTGCCTTCTTCCCCGCTGAGCATGGCTGGTTAAACTGGATTATGTGGGCCAATCCGTTGACCTATGGTGTCGCGGGGTTGCGCCGATTGTTGTATCTGGGCGAGGCCGCGCAGAGTGTGCCAGATTGGCTGGCCGTGCTGCCGTCGTTGCCCATGGCACTCGCCGTCACTGCGATATTTGCCATCGGAACATTTGCCGTGGGTTGCTGGATCGCTGGTCAGCGCACGACAGGAGACTTGTTATGACCCTACAGGTAAAGATCTGGTTATCGCTCTTGTTGTCGTTGCTAATTGCTTACACGTCCTATTCCGGTTGGCGTCTTTACCATCGCGACGACTTTGTTTCGCGCGCGACGGAAAGCCGCTCGCGCCATATCGAGCGCACGCGCGCAATGGGATCTATCGCCGATTCCGAGCTGGTCGACACCGCCGGCAAGCCGTTTTCGCTCGATTCTCTGGCGGGCAAAGTGTGGCTGGCAAGCTTCTTCTTCAGCAGTTGCCCGGGCCCTTGTGCACAGATGAATCGCGCCATCGCCGGATTGCAGAACGATTGGAAGGACGACAATCTGAAATTCGTGAGCATCACGGTCGACCCTACGAACGACACGCCGGAAGTGCTCGCCAAATACGCCCGCACATTTCACGCAGATCCTGAGCGCTGGACGTTCCTAAGTTGCCCATTTGCCAAAGTGCAAGCTCTCGGCACGGAAGCATTTCAAGTGCCTATTGGCCCCAAGATGCACACCGAGCGGGTGATCCTGGTCGACAAATGGAAAAACGTCCGCAGCATGTACCTGACGAGCGATGCGACTCAGATGTTGGCGCTGAATCGAAAAATCAAGGAATTGTTGGCCGAGGAAACTCCGCCCGCGAAAACGGATGACTCAGATTCGGTCGTCGCTATTCGCGAAGCGGAGTCGCCTAAAGATGAGGTGTCCAATGGCGGCCCCGCGGTTGCCGATGCTCCATCGTCCGCCGCCGCAGCGTCCGAATCCTCGACGCCTCTCGAGGGCGCATCGGCAACCGCGGGGCCGGCGAAGGCCGACACCGAGGCGAAGCCGTGACAGCATACGTGGCGCTTTGCGATACCGCTGTACCGTTGCTGGCTATGTCCGTGCGGGATCTGCCGACGGTCAACGCGCTTTTGAATGCTGCGGCAACGCTGCTTTTATTGTTCGGTTTTTACTTGATAAAAAGTGGCCGCGAGCAGGCCCATAAGCGGGCCATGCTAACGGCATTTGCGGTCAGCGTCTTGTTTTTAATCTCGTATCTGACCTATCACTTTCAGGAGCGTCACGTGCCGTTCACGGGGCCGGATGCCGTCAGATACGTCTATTACGCAATTCTGTTACCGCACGTGCTGCTGGCGGCAACTGTGCCGTTTCTAGCCGTCGCCACAATCTATTTTGGCCTCACCGATCAAAGACCGCGGCATCGCCGGATTGCCCGTTGGACGTTTCCGATTTGGCTGTTCGTGTCGATAACGGGCGTGATTGTGTACTTGATGCTATACCACCTTTACCCGGGACCATCAGAGGGGCTATAATTTCATCGTCCGCCGCGACTTGGTACGACCAAAGTATGAGCACGAATATGAATCACATTCTCCGGCACAGATTCGTCCACATTGTGACGGCATGCTTGGCACTGACTCTGTTGTTGTTCGTAGCCGACACCGTATCGGCCTGTCCTAGCTGCAAGGCTGCTCTCGCGAATCAAGATGGACACGGCGGCGATCTGGTTACGGGTTTCTTCTACAGCATCCTGTTTATGCTCTCGATGCCGTTTGCGATCTTTGGCTCAATGAGTGGTTACTTTTATATGCTGGTGCGCCGCGCTCGACGGCAACAAGTCTTACCCACTCCGAATGCCGATAGCACCAAAGTCACCGCGCCAAAATAAGCGCTCCAACAAGACCGCGCGGACGTGGTGCTCGTATTAACTTCTGGGTTCCGGATGTCTGCCCACGGTCGTGGGGACGTGCCTGGGGATTGAAGCTGCCTTCCAGGCCGGAACCCGCAGTGTACGTGGGCGCTTTGGAGGCTACCTCGACTTTTGCGCCTGCTCGGGCGGTGGATCGGCGAAGTGATCCCAGGCCATCCACAGGGCGCGTGCGTAGCGAAAGAACCACAGCGGAAACAGCACGCAGAACGGGGCCAACGTCAACAATAAAGTCCGCTCTGAGACGTGCGTGAACATCATTAGCGACAATGCCGCCGCGGTTACGATGACGGCAGTTACGCCGTAATTGAAATAGATCGAACCGATGAAATAGCCCGGTTCGCGCTCGTAATGCAGGCCGCAGGCTTCGCATTCCTTGGGCATGGTGAACCAGCCCGAAAACAGCCGGCCCTGTCCGCAGCGAGGGCAGCGCAGTCGCAACGTCCTTGCCAGACGCTTCCAGAGGCTCATTCGCTGTGTCACTGTGCCCTCGCATGCGTTGCATCAGTACCTGTTCGTACGATACTCTACTGCCAGCCGTGCGGCCATCAGGCCCCATTCGAGCGGCGAGCTTTGCAATATTGGAGGAATGTCTTGCGCGCAGTAGGTCGGCTGTTTCAACTCGCCGGGCTCGGCCTCCCCGTCGTCGCGGTTCTGATGCAAGTCGCCGACCAAATCACTGTCGGCAAGATGCTGGTGATGGCGGTGGCCGCCTTCAGTTTGTTCTACATTGGTCGCATTCTCGAAGGTTACGCGAGTCGCTAGCGTATGTCGTGCGTCGCCACGCCGTGTCAGGGAACTTCATCATTGTGCTGGCCGTTGAATTCCGCGATTTGCCTTGGCGCGTTTCAGTAGCTTCGACGTAGCCGCTGCCGATCGGCCTGGGGGCCCGGTCTTGCTTTCCGGGAACCGCCTGGCGGCCTATACTTGAGGCATGTCTGGCGCAATCGCTGCCCACGGCGAGTGCAGGGACGCGTCGACAAGTCACTTCTCTCTGCGGCAAGGGACGAGCCGGCCGTACGTCCGGATCAAGCCCGTTCGAGCTCGAAGAGGCCTGCGCGAACGTGAATATTGGTTTCGCATGCCGGACAACATGGTTGGTAATTGCCGGCGCGTGGCTGTCGCTGTGGCTGATAGTCGCGGATTCATGCCAGGCTCAAGCGTTCTTCTATAGTTTTACGACCCGCTTCGAGCTTTCCGACGCGATCGAGGTGCCGCAAGCCGATGCCGACACGCGCGCCCGCTTAGAGCAAGCCAAGGCATTTGTCGCCGACCGCCAATGGGACGAAGCGATCGAGACATTTCGACAGGTCATGGAGAGCGCCCCCGGGCGTGTTATTGCGGCCGGAGATCGCCGATTTGTCAGCGTTCGCGAATTCTGCCATATGTTGATCGTGGCTTTGCCCGCCGACGCGGTGGATCTCTATCGCAGTCGCGTTGATCCGCAGGCGAAGCACTTGTTTGACGAGGCGATTGCTCGCCATGATACTGCCGCCCTCTGCCGCGTGGCCGATCAATTCTTCGCTAGTGCTTCGGGCGATGACGCCTTGCTCGCACTGGGTGACCTCGCGCTGGAGCGGGGAGAGCATGGCCAAGCCCGCGCCTGGTACGAAAAGTTGATCGAGACTCCGCCTCAAACGGTGCCGAGCGCACCGTTCGAGAAATCGATGGTTGACGGACAAATCACGGCCGAGCAGCGCGTGCAGGTCGAGTATTGGTATCCGCCCGACAGTGCCGAGCCCCCGGCAGCGTACGTGCTGCGCCGCGACGAATCGTTGGACGATACCACACGTTTGACGCTCGTCGACTTTTGGCGGGATAGAGGACTGACGGCGGGTCGCTTGGCGTATCCGCGTTCCGATCTCGATTTGGCCGGAGTTCGCGCCCGTCTGGTGTTGGTTTCAATTCTGGAAGGCTCGCTGGAGCGCGCACGCGGTGAGCTAGCAGGATTTCAGTCGATCCATGCAACTGCCACCGGGAGGCTGGGTGGCCTAGATGTGAATTATGCCGAAGCCCTGACCGCCATGTTGGCTGCGGCACCTTCTTGGCCGGCGACCGCCGTCGATAGAGAGTGGCCAACATTTGCCGGCGCGATGTCGCGTTGCAAGGTCGCTCCAGTAGCGTTCGAGCCTTACACGCCGCTGTGGGCCGAGCCGGTCGTGCTCCCCAAGGCTCCGGCGACGGATTCGTCGTATCCGTCTCCTCGTGTTGCCGAAACCAAGAATGAATTGCTGAGCTACCACCCGATCGTTGTCGGGAATCTGGTGTTGGTCGACACGCAGAACGAAGTTCGCGCGTACGACCTGCACACGGGTAAGCCCGCCTGGGGCAATGATGCGGTGATATACCGTCCGGGCGAGCCAGTTTCCGAGCGCTCGCATGGCACGCCCAGCACGCTGGGTGTGGCACGGTTCACTCTGACGGCGCAGGCCGGGCATTTATACGCACGGCTCGGAGACCCGCTCACGACGCGGCCCGAGGACAATTCGATCTACCACCAGCCGAGCTATTTGGTTGGCTTGGACCTAGGGGGCGAGGGCCGGCTGGTATGGCCGCCGATTCGTTTGGAGGACAAATGGTCCTTTGAAGGCACTCCGGTAACTGATGGGCGCCACATTTATGTGGCTGTGAGGCATGGCACGCGTCCGCAGTCGCACGTGGCCTGTTACGACGCGCGCACCGGCCATCAATTATGGCGACAGTTCGTCGCTAGCGCCGAAACTCCTGCTCGTGGCCAGTCGGGCGAGTGTACGCATAATTTACTGACACTGGTTGACGGTATGATATTCGTCAATACGAACCTGGGCGCCGTCGCTGCCCTATCGGCCGAGAACGGTCGGCCCGCCTGGATCGTGCGCTATCCGCGCGCCAAGAAGGGAGACCTGAATCAACGCGCGACGCATTTCTATCGCGATTTGACTCCCTGTCTTTACGACCGAGGGCGATTGATCGTCGCCCCTTCGGACTGCCAGAGCATCTTGGCCTACGATGCTGCGACGGGGCTATTGCTGTGGGAGACGAGCTTGGCAAAGGACGTGATTCATTTGCTAGGTGTGGCGGGCGAGGCTCTCTGGGGCAGCGGCGAAAAGCTGTGGCGCATCAACGTGTCAACTGGCAAAGTCAGTTACCCGTGGCCGGAGGGCCCGATGCCCAAGGGGTTCGGACGGGGAATCCTGGCCGGCACTAAGGTGTATTGGCCCACGCCCCAGTCGATCCACGTATTTGATCAGCGCACCGGCGAAGAGTCCGCACCAATCGAACTCGAATCGCGCGGCATTCCATCGGGCAACCTGGTCGCCGCCGGCGAGTTCCTGTTAATAGCCGGCAGCGAGCGATTGACGGCGTTAGGACCCACAAGGTCATCGGCAGCGCCGAAGGCGATGCGGGCCATCGAGGAATCTTTACCACGCAAGGACGTGCGCGCCATTTCCCAGCCGCGAAAGTCTCCCAATGTGAATTGAATCTCGCCAACGCAAGTTCTTTGTCGTCGGGACCGGACGTGATAAACGCGAGAGCTGTCGCCGTGTCACTGCGGCGCAAGCTATTGCCATGACTCGCTGAACGAACATACCACACAACTTGTAGCTGTTACCCCCCCAAAAAAAAATTTGCCGCCACGGGTTGCCTCCTCAAAGGATCCATCATGCTTGCAGACGATGATGTCCAGGCTGTCCATAAATTGAACGAAGCCTATCGCCGGCTGATCGGCGAGTTGGGCCGCGTGATCGTCGGCCAGCAAAATGTGATCGAAGAGTTGCTGATCGCGATGTTCGCCAGGGGACATTGCCTGCTGGTGGGTGTGCCTGGGCTGGCCAAGACTCTGTTGATTCGCACGCTGGCGGATACCTTGTCGCTTAAGTTCAGCCGCATCCAGTTCACGCCGGACTTGATGCCCTCGGACATAACCGGCACCGAGGTTATCCAGGAAGACAAAGCTTCGGGGGTGCGACAGTTCAAGTTTCTTGCCGGACCGATTTTTGCCAATGTGATCCTGGCCGACGAGATCAACCGCACGCCCCCCAAGACGCAGGCGGCGCTACTGGAAGCCATGCAAGAGCATCAGGTGACCGTCGGCGGCACGAGGCACCCACTCGCAGAGCCGTTCTTTGTGCTGGCCACACAGAATCCAATCGAGCAGGAGGGAACGTATCCTCTGCCTGAGGCGCAGCTCGATCGATTCATGTTCAATACGTTTGTCGATTACCCGGACGAAGACGAGGAGCTGGAAATCGTGCGCCGCACAACGGCCGATACGATACCCAACCTGGCCGCGACCCTGTCGGCCGACGATATTCTGTCGATGCAGAGTATCGTGCGGCGTGTACCCGTGGCCGATCACGTGGCGCGTTATGCGCTCCGCTTTACGAGGCTCACGCGGCGTGAGAAGGGGGAAGTGCCACAATTCGTCAAGGATTATGTCAGCTGGGGCGCCGGCCCGCGTGCAAGCCAATATCTGGTGTTGGGGGCAAAGGCGCGGGCAATATTGCACGGCCGGTATCATGCCGAGTGCGAAGACGTGCGAGCGGTTGTCGCGCCGGTATTGCGGCATCGCATCGTGACCAACTTCAACGCCGAAGCCGAGGGCATCAAGACCGATGATATCGTTCGCAAGTTGATCGAAATTGTTCCGGAGTCCGATCTGGAGGCCGCCGCCGGTGGACGAGTATCAGAAGTATTTAGATCCGCAGATGCTGGCTAGTTTGCACGGCCTGGAGCTGCGCGCCCGACGCATTGTCGAAGGGTACGTGGCCGGCATGCACCGCAGCCCATACCACGGCTTCTCGGTCGAATTTGCTGAGCACCGCGAGTACGTGCCGGGGGATGATCTGCGCTATGTCGATTGGAAAGTTTTCGCCAAGACGGACAAGATCTATCTCAAGCAATACGAAGAAGAAACCAATCTCGTTTGCTACTTGCTGCTCGACACTAGCGAAAGCATGCGCTACAAGAGCGATCAGGCCGCGCTCAGCAAGCTGGAATATGCGCAGTGTATTGCCGCCTCCCTGGCGTACCTGATTTTGCACCAGCAAGACAGCGTGGGGCTTGTGACGTTCGATCAAGAGATTCGCACCCTATTACGACCCAGCGGTAATGCCTCGCATCTGAAGCAGATGATCCACGTAATGGACGAGGCCCGGGCCGAACGAAAGACGGCTACGGGACCGATCTTTCACGACCTCGCCGAGCGATTGAAAAAGCGCGGCATTGTCGTAATTCTCAGTGATTTGTTTGATGACGTGTCGGCCATGATGGCGGGTTTGAAGCACTTCCGGCACCGCCGTCACGAAGTGGTGGTGTTCCACGTGCTGGATCCGGCCGAAATCGAGTTCCCCTTTCAACAGGCGACGTTATTCAAGGGCTTGGAGCAACTGCCCGAGGTTTTGAGTGATCCGCGTGCCCTGCGGCGGGCCTATCTAACCGAATTTGGAGCCTTCACCCGCCAGGTCCAACAAGGATGCCGGGCGCAGCGGGCCGACTACGTGCAAATGCGGACCGATCAGACTCTGGACGTTGCCCTGTCGGCCTACTTGTCGGCGCGGTTGACACGTGCTGGCTGATCTGGCGCTCGGCAGGCCGTGTGCCAAGACTGTCCTTTGATTCTGTTTGAGCGAACTCTAGCGAATGCGAGAGGATCTGACTTTACTCGGCTTATGGGTTCATCCGGCCATGTTTGGCTGGCTGGTCGCTGCTGCTGCGCCCGTGCTGATCCATCTGCTAAGTCGGCGAAGATATCGCGAAGTTCAATGGGCGGCCATGCAGTATCTGCTCGCCGCGGTACGTAAGAACTCACGACGCATCCGCATCGAGAATTGGCTCCTGCTGGCCGTGCGCACGGCATTGGTGCTGTTAGTCGTGCTGGCCGTCGCCGAACCAATGCTCGAGCGCACCGGACTGGTGACACGTACCGGCCAACCGACGCATAAGGTACTGGTGCTCGATGCCTCGTACTCGATGGCCTATAAACCCAACGATCGCACGCGTTTCGAGCGCGCCAAACAGCGTGCCGAGCAGATCGTGCGCGAGAGCAACCAGGGGGACGGTTTCACGTTGGTGCTGATGGCCGATCCGCCGCAGGTGATTGTCGGCACGCCGTCGCTTGCTCCGCTGGACTTCACGAGCGAGATCGCCGGCACCAAAGTCACGGACAGTGGCGCCGACGTGGCAGCCACGCTAGTTCAAATCGAACGGATCCTTCAAACGGCCCGCCGTGAAAACACGCGCCTCGCGCACGAACAGATATTCTTTCTCACGGACCTTGGCCGTAACAGCTGGGCCCCTGACCTTAGTGCCGCCGCAGCGGCGGAGTTCCGCGAGCGCAGCGTTCGATTGGGAGAATCCGCAGCACTTACCATCGTCGATCTTGGCCAGCCGGATGCCGAGAATCTGGCCGTCGAGCAACTACGGCTCCTGGATGCGATCGTGACAGTGGACCAAGAAACGTCTCTGGCCGGAGAGATCCGCAATTTTGGTCGTCAGCCCAAGCCGCGGCAGACCGTTGAATTGTTCATTGATGGCGAGCGCCGCGGCGAACGTCAGGTCGACGTGCCGCCCGGAGGCCGAGCGACGGTCAGTTTCCCTTGTCGCTTCGATGCAGCCGGCGAGCACTCGCTTGAATTGCGGATGATGCCCGACCAGTTAGACGTGGACAATCACCGTTTTCTCGCGCTGCCCGTCAAGGACCAAGTGCGCGTGTTATGCGTGGATGGGCATCCCACCGGAGGTCGATTCAAATCCGCAACGGACTTTCTGAGCGCGGCTTTGGCGCCCCCTGCAGGACAACAGAGTAATACGCGCGTACGTCCCGAGACCGTCACGGAAAGTGCGCTTTTGGACAACGATCTGACACAATACGACTGCGTGTTCATTTGTAATGTCGCGCAGTTTACCGAGCGCGAGGCACGCGTGCTGCGTTCCTATCTGAACTTTGGTGGTGGCCTGGTTTTCTTCCTGGGGGACCAGGTCCTGGCTGAGAGCTACAACCGCCAGTTGGCGACGCGGGGCCGGGATGATCGGCACGTCTTGCCGGCCCAACTGCTGCAACCGGTTGAAGAGGCGCACTACGGACTCGATCCGCTCGGTTATCGGCACGCAATCGTCGACGTCTTTCGCGATGCCGAGCAGGCTGGCTTGCTGACCACGCCGGTACACAAATATTTTAAGCTCGCCGTGGACAGTCAGTCGCGCGCCCAGGTGGCCGTGGCCGTCGACAATGGCGATCCCTTCATTGTCGACGAACCGATTGGTCGTGGGCGATCCATGTTGGTTGCGACCTCGGCCGATGTTTCTTGGACTGCGATGCCCATGTGGCCCAGCTACGTGCCGATCGTGCAGGAACTGCTGATGCTGGCTGTTCGAGGACAGTTCCAGGAGCATAATTCGATCGTCGGCCAGCCCTTCGGAGCGATGCTGCCGCGCGGTCCGGTTCAGGCGGTGGCCGTGCAATTACCATCGGGCGAGACGAAACGTGCCGCCGTCCGGCCCGACGGCGCCGATCGCTCGTGGACGTTCGCCGACACAATGGCCAGCGGTGTATTTCGTGCTCAGGTCATAGGTGCCGGCGCAAAGGGGGCTGTAGATCGAGTGTTCGCCGTCAACGTGAACACCGCTGAAAGTGATCTCGAACAAGTATCTCCCGAAGAGCTATCGAAGGACGTCTGGCCTGGCGTGCGATATTTTCATCGCACGAATGTGCGCGATGCGGATACCGTCGACGACGAGATCATCGTTCGCAGCCGTTTGCATTTGTGGTTGCTCATGGCGGCGATGGCCCTGTTGTTGGTCGAAAGCTTCTTGAATTGGTTTACGGGGCGTTACGCCGTATGAGAGGAACTCTGCCAACCTGGCTAGAACCATTTCTTGGCCTCGATGCGGCCGAGCCGGGCGAAGGTGCGGTCTGGCGGTTCGACTTTCACTGGCCTTGGCCTGCCTGGGCAACGCTGTTGATGGCCGTCGGCGTAGTCGGGTGGATTGTGACGTTCTACCTACGCGAGGCTGGCACGGCGCGCCGCGCGACGCGCACCGGGCTGATCGCGCTTCGATTAACAACAGTCGCCATTCTCTGCTTTATGATCACGCAAGCGGCCCTTTCGCTTGAGCGTACGGGGTTACCCTACCTCGTAATCGCCATCGACGATTCAGCGAGCATGAGTATCGTCGACCGATATGACGATCCGCAGACCAACTCGCTCGCCGAGCGCGAAGTGCGCAGCGCCGGATTCGATAAGGCCACACGTTTGAATCTCGCTAAATCATTGTTGTTGGCCGACCAGGGCGACCTGCTGCGTGAGGCGGCGCGACGGCACAAGCTGAGATTGTATTTTGTCTCGGACACTGCGCGTGCCGAGCCTGATGATCTGGCCGGTTTGCTCGATCGTATCCGCGCGATGGAACCGACGGGCCAAAGCACGCGCTTGGGCCAGGGGCTGCGGAGCATTCTTAACGATTTGCGCGGAGCGCCACCATCGGCGATCGTGCTGTTCAGTGATGGCATCAACACCGATGGCGAGTCGCTCGGCGACGCGGCCACTCATGCCCGTCGCAAGGGGGTTCCGCTCTTTACTGTGGGGCTAGGCAACCAGCGGCCCAATCGCGACCTGATCGTGAGCGACCTGTTGGTTGACGACGTGGTGTTCGTTGACGACATGGTGAATTTTGAATTCAAGCTCACTGGTTTCGGCTTTTCACAAAAGCGCGTCGAAGTTGTGCTTCGCGAAAAGGGCAGCCCCGCGCCGCTGGCCAAGATCACTGCCACGGTAGGGCCGGATGGAGAAGCGCACAAAGTCGTGATTCCGTATCGGCCAACGGCCATTGGGGATTTCGAATACATCGTCGAAGTGCCCGGCCTGCCGGACGAAGCACAGGCGGACAACAACCGCCAAGAGCGGCTGATTAGCGTGCGCAAAGACCAAATTCGCGTATTGCTGGCGCAGGCCTATCCGAATTACGAGTTTCGTTACCTGAAGCACCTCTTGGAGCGCGATTCCACCATTGAGTTACATACCGTGTTGCAGGAAGCTGATCCCGCCTACGCCGAGATCGACCAGTCGGCGCTGCGTTCATTTCCCGTGCGGCGTGACGAGCTCTTCAAATATGACGTGGTCATATTCGGCGACCTCAATCCCTCGCTGATCGGTGCAGGCGTGATGCGCAATCTGGCGGATTTTGTGACCGAAAAAGGGGGCGGCATGGTGTTTATCTCCGGGCCGCGATACACCCCCTTGGCGTATCGCAACACGCCACTGCAGGCGCTCTTTCCGTTGGAGTTCGAGGGGGCCACGGTCGGCAAGCCCATCGTCGGCCGTGAAGAGGGATTTCAGGCGGCTCCCACAGATCTGGGCCTGGCCAGTCCAACGATGCAACTCGGCGATACTCCCGCGCAAACTCGTGAGATTTGGAGCAAATTGCCGTCCCTGTTTTGGATGCTTGAAGTCTCGAAGCTTAAGCCTGCCGTGCGTGTGTTGGCCGAGCACGCCTCTCGCTCGGGCGATGAGGGCGCCAAGCTGCCGGTCATTTGTCTGCAATACGTTGGCGCCGGCAAGGTCCTGTTTCACGCCGTCGATGCCACCTGGCGCTGGCGCTATCGCGTGGGAGACGTGTTCTTTGCACGTTATTGGGTACAAACAATCCGTTATTTGAGCCGCGCCAAGTTGCTGGGCAAGGATCGTTCGGCCACGTTGACGACCGATCGGCACGAGTACCATCGGGGTGAGCCCGTCACATTGCGCGTGCGATTCACCGACGAACGGCTGGCCCCAGTCGAGGATGACGGCGTCAGCGTGATGATTGAGCAACAGGGGGGCAAGAACGAACGACTGCAATTGCAGCGGCTCTCTTCGGGGCGCGGTGTCTTCGAGGGTTCTCTCGTGGATCTTGCCGAGGGACGATACCACGCCTGGATCGCCGCACCGACGCTCGAAGGGAGCGCGCCGGCCACGGACTTCATGGTGGCGTCTGCTGGCGGCGAATTTGAACGGATCGAGGCCGATTTTGCACTTCTTCAAAGTGTCAGTGCGGATACCAAGGGCCAGCACTTTACGCTCGGCACTGTGGGGCAACTGAAACGATCGTTGCCTGGCGGCAGGCAGGTGCCGATCGAGACTTTGCGGCCGATCGAACTTTGGAACCGCTGGCCGCTGGTGCTGGCACTCGTGACGCTATTGGTAATCGAATGGCTGCTGCGGAAACGGTATGCGATGGTATAATCGACGGGTAACGGAAGTTGTTGGCGTACAGGAGTTTTCATGCCTCATCCGCTCGAGCAAAAACTCGCGCGACTTCGCCGTCGGGCACGGCTTTATGTAGTCCTCAAAGCGGCATCGCGCGCCATACTCTTGGTCGTGGCCGTTACCTGCGTGCTGGCGCTGGCCGATGTGGCGTGTCATTTCCAGGATCGTGGACTCCGGGTCATCTTTTCGCTGGCCCTGCTAACGGCAACGGCCGCTGGGGTCCGTTGGATCGTGCGGGCGGTCCGCGAGAGTCGCTATCGCGACGTGCAGATTGCCCAACAGGTCGAGCAGTTCTATCCGGAATTGCGTGGTCGGCTCGCCAGCGCCATTGAATTTCTGCGCGACCGAGAGGATGATCCGTTGGCCGGTTCGGCCGAACTGCGGCGCGCCGTGATTAGCGATGCCACGGCCAACGTGCAAAGGTACGACTTACGGGCCACGCTCGACGCTCGCCCTGCCCGCCGCGCCGCCCTGACGGCTGCCTTGGCGATCGTGGCGGTCGTGCTGCTCGTCGCCATAGACGCCCCCGCGGCGCGAATCGCCGCGATCAGGCTGGTGAATCCACTCAGCAATGTCGAGTGGCCGCGTGTCAACCAACTGGCAATTCTCGATCCCGTCCTGCGGCTGCCGCAGGGACAGGATTTCGTGGTGCAGGCCGTCGACAGTAGCGGTGCCCCACTCCCTGACGATATAGCGGTTCAGTACCGTTGGGAAAACCCCGACGGCAGCGTGACTGAAGAGTCCGAACCGATGCAGTTGCTCGGCGACGTCGCACGCCACGAACGTTCAGGCGTCCATCGGCCGTTCGAATATCGCGCCGTGGGAGGGGACGATCGCCTCATGCCGTGGCAACAACTAGAAATTGTCGAGTCACCGGGGGTTCGCGACAGTTCTCTCACCTTGCACTTTCCTACCTATTCCGGCTGGCCGGATCGAACGGGCGAATTAAACGTACATGCGCTGATCGGTACAAAAATCGAGATCCGAGCCCAAGCCACCAAGGAACTGGAATCCGCGTCGGTGCGACTGGCAGACGAGCAGGAGATTCCCGCGGCACTGGCCGCCGACGGTCATAGCCTCTCCGTTCCGGCCGACTTCGAACACGAGTTCGTCATCAAGGGTTCGGGATCATATTGGTTTGACCTGGTGGATCGTGAAGGTTTCCACAGTGCCGCGTCGCCGAAATATGAGCTCCATGCGGTGCCCGACGCCGCGCCGTCTGTCGAGGTCGAACGTCCGCAGGCGAATATCCATGTCGCTTCCGATGCCACATTGCCGGTGTCGATCACCGCGCGAGATGACCTGGCGATTCACCGCATCACACTCAACTATCTGCGCTCTGACAAGAGCGAAGAAGGGGAGCAAACGCTGGAAATCGTTGCGGAACCGGAGCAAGTATCGGCCGAGGTAGCCGCCGCGTCCGCAGCCGACGGATATGCGGGCGATCGCCGGGCGCTCTCTTACCAGTGGGAGCTGAAGCCGCTGGGGCTCGATTCTGGCACGTATTTCACATTCCATGCAACGGTGGTCGACTACGCTGGGCAAACCGCCCAGAGCTTGTCCCGTCGCGTGACTGTGGTCACACCGGAAGAGATTCAAGATCGATTGGCCGAACGTCAATCCGTGATATTCAATGAGTTGGCACGCGTGCTGCTTTTGGAACAAACCGCGAGGTCGCACGTGGCCGGGCTGGAAGTTCAGCTTGATCAGACCGGCAAATTTCACAAGTCGGATATCGACGTTTTGCAAGGGGCGGGTCTGAATCAACAACAAGTCGAGCGCGAATTAACGAGCGAACGCGATGGAATACATGGCCAGATCGAAGGCTTTCTCGATGAGCTAACGATCAACAAAATCGATGGCCCGGACACTCACCGGCAGATGCTAAATGTGCTGAGCGAATTGGCGCGTCTGTCGCGAGGTCCGCTGCCGGATGCCGCGCACGAGTTGACATCCGCCTCCAAGGCGGCCCAGGTTGATTTGCAGGACACGTCCTCGCCTGACGTGCAACCTGCAAAACAGATTCGTACGGCGCTAAAGGCTGCCGGTCGAGCGCAGGATGACGTCGTCGATTCGCTCTCGCGCGTTATGGATGACATGAAGCAATGGGTGAACCACCGCCATTTTCATCGCGAAATCGGACAGGTGAGCAAAGCGCAGGAAGAGATGGCTGACGAGGCCGCCGCGTTGGGGCGTCAAACACTCTCTCGCGCGATCGAGGATCTCGATCCGCAGCAGCGGGCCGACCTGCAGAAGCTCGCCCAGCGACAGTTGGAGCTGGCGCGCCGACTGGAGCGACTCGAACAACGCATGGACGATGCCGTCGAGACGGCGCGGCAAGAAGATCCGCTTGCGGCTGATGGCATGACGGATGCCTTGGCGCACGCCCGCAGCCACGGCATTGCCGAGTCGATGATGCAATCGGGCCAGAATATAGAACAAAATAAAATTGGGCAGGCGGCAGAAGGTCAGCGCCGTGCAGCCGAAGAATTGCACGAGCTATTGAATATTCTATCCAACCGCCGCGAGCACGAACTCGGGCGCCTGGTCAAGAAGCTCCGCGAGGCGGAACAAAAGCTATCCACCCTGGCGGCCGAGCAACGAGGCCTCGCCAAGAAACTCCAGGCCAACCAGCAGGTGGACGAGGCCCAACGGCAGCGAGAATTACAGCGCCTTTCACGGCAGCAAGAGCAATTGCAACAGGAGGCGGCACGCTTCGCTCGATCGCTGGCGAGGCTGCAAGCTAATAAGGCAGGTGACAGCGTCGCAAATGCCGGCGCCAAGATGGAGCAGGGCACCAAAAGTGGCGATGCGGGCGACAATTCAACAGCCGCCGAGCAGGCCGCCGCCGCCGAACGAGATCTGGAGGAGGCTCAACAGAAGCTCGCCGCCCGGCGCCAACAGGCCGAGGTCGATTTGGCCCAAGAACAGTTGGCCCGCATGGAGGATGCCATCGCGAGTATGCACGAGCGGCAGGGATCGCTGGTCGGCGAGACGACGCACTATCAACAGCGGCAAGTCGAGCGTGGTCACTTGACTCGCGCCGAGTCCATCAGCGTGCGCGAGCTCGCTCGCGGGCAGGAGGCACTCCGCGACGAGTCGCAAGAATTGGCAAAAACGCTGGCCGGCGCTGAAGTGTTCCAATTCGTGTTAGAGCAAGCTGGGCAAGAGATGGATCGTGCTGGCGCTCGCTTGGATCGCCGCGACGTCGGTGATGAGACACTGCGTGCCGAATTGGCGGCGCTCGCTCACATCGAGCGGTTGCAGGCGGCGCTCAGTACTGATCCACAGCAACCGGTTGCTGAAGAGTCTCAAGACGAAGGAGAGGATAGCAGCGGGGGAGGAAAGAAGCCTCAGCCGAAGGTGCGTTCCGTCGCTGAGCTGAAACTTCTTAAGGCGGTGCAGGAGGAAATCAATGGTCGGACGCGGGCTCTCGATGAGGGCCGCCACCAATCTTCAAGTCGTTCTGACGAGCAGCAGCTGGAATACGCGGCGCTAAGCAAGGAGCAGGGACGGCTGGCCGACCTGATCGCGAACATGATCGAAGAGACCGCAGAGCGTCCGGAGGACGAACCGGATTCGTTGCCAGACGTTCGTGAGCCGTCCGCGTCCACGGCCGATCCCGAGCATGCGCAGGAGATGATCCCATGAGCGCATTGACTATTATCCGCGCGATCTGCGCCGCTGTGACCGCGATAATCGTTTGTGCGGGTGTCGAAACGTCGATCCAGGCAGAAGAAAAAGTCCCCGAACGCACAACCGTGGCGCAATCGCCAGAGGGCCGCAAAAAACTTGCGCTCGATGACGAGTTGCTCGAGGACCTGGGATCTGATTCTGCAGGCCTTGGTGAAACAACAGACGGCACCATGGAAGACAGGCCGCGACGAGCGCTCAAATCCAAACAAAATTCCGCAGGTGACGCACTCGACCAGGAATTGCTCAAAGGACTTGGAGACGGAGAAGATCTCGGCGAACCAGGGGTCGACAATCCACTGGCAAAACTGAATTCTGAAATGCGCGAGGTCGAGTCGCTCATTGCGCGGCATCGCGCGGACGTCCAGACTCAGCGGCGGCAAGCACAAATCGTCCGCAAGTTGGAAGAGCTAATAAGGCAGGCACAAAAGCAGCGCCAAGGGGGAAATAGTTCTTCATCCGGTGGCACCAACGGTAAGGCCGGCCAGCAAACGTCCGACCGCCGCGATGTTTCTCAGCCAGAAAGGGGCCCCGCTCATTCACAGCAATCGGGCGACGCGCCGGCGCGTGAAAGTACCAAGCAGGCGCGTGAAGATCAGGTCCGCAAACCCGATATGGCCGACATGCGCGATGTGCTCAAAGGCGTTTGGGGGCAGTTGCCCGAGCGGCAGCGGGAGCAGATGCTACAATCTTACGAAGAGCAGTTTTTGCCCAAGTATGAGCAGATGATTGCAGATTATTTCCGCTCGCTGGCGGACGAACAGCGGCAAAAGCGATAGTACGAGACGGAAGAGATGCTCTCGCGCGGAGGACGGGCATTGTGAAAGAAAATCTTCGACAAGGAGTCATTGCGGTTTTTGTTGCGAGCGCGCTTTTGGCGACACTCGGTAATATGCTGGTCGCCGCTGATCGCGATGACGACTCTGACCGCAGCGGTGTCGAGTTGATGACCCCCGCAACGCTGCACGCCGTTGATCGCGGACTGGCATATCTTTCCAAGCGGCAGCAAGACAACGGCTCGCTCGGATCTGGAGGCTGGAGCCACAACGTTGCCGTTTGTGCCCTTGCAGGACTCTCGTTCGTCGCATCGGGCAGCACGCCGGAAGAAGGACCCTACGGGAAGGATGTCGCGCGTGCCGTCGATTTCATTCTCGAAAACACGGGAGACGAAGGCTTCATCCACGTGCCGGATGATACCGGGCATGGCCCCATGTATGGTCACGGGTTTGCGACACTGTTTTTGTCTGAGACATACGGCATGACAAAACGCGCCGACGTGCGCGAGAAGCTGGCCAAGGCCGTTAATTTAATCGTTGATACGCAGAACGCCGAAGGGGGGTGGCGCTATCAACCTCAACGTCGCGACGCGGACATATCGGTGACAATATGCCAGGTGATGGCACTCCGCTCGGCCCGTAATGCGGGACTGTATGTGCCGCATACGACGATCGAGCGCTGCATCGAGTACGTCAAGCGCAGCCAGAACGCCGACGGCGGGTTCATGTACATGTTGCAGGGAGGTCCGAGCGCATTCCCACGATCGGCGGCCGGAGTGGTCGCTTTGTACAGCGCCGGTATTTACGATGGGCCGGCAATCAAAGGTGGTTTGAGCTACCTGATGGAGAGCCTGCCACGCGGCAACATTTTGGCCCGTGACAGCCATTATTTCTATGGCCACTACTACGCGGTTCAGGCAATGTGGCACTCCGGCGGCGATCGTTGGCGGCAGTGGTATCCGGCGATACGCGACGAATTGCTCGCACGGCAACGGGACGATGGTTCGTGGATGGACTCGATCTGCCCGGAGTACGGGAGTGCCATGGCCTGCATCATTTTGCAGATGCCGACAAACTATCTGCCCATTTTCCAGCGCTAAATGAAACGATTGCCGCCACGAGCTTCTTTACTCCGACCGTTTCATATGGCGTTGACGTTTGCGCTAGCACTGCTGGACAATTTGCAGCCGGCATTTGCACAGACCGATACTCTGATTCCGGTGCGAGGTTCGCGGACGGCGGCCGCGCTGGAGAGCATCTCGGCCGACGGCCACGCAGTGTTTGCTACCAGCGAATCATCGATGACCATCCCCTTGGCAGACGTGGTTCGCTGGGGCACATTTGTTGAGCCACAGGCCGGTATGCAAGTTCTGCTTGCCGGCGGAGGACTTATTGCCGCCGCAGAGGCGCACACCGAAAACGAACAGCTTCATATCGAATCGAGCCTACTGGGTGAACGTGTCATTCCTTTGGAATTCGTCGCGGGTATTATATTTCGCCCGCCTTACGATCCTCAACAACGCGACCGTCTGGTCAACCGCGTGCGGGAAAACTCCGCCCGCAACGACCAGTTGCTATTGGAAAACGGCGACGAACTACCCGGTACGGTCATTTCAATCGGTGACAAGGATGTCGATTTCGAGACTCAGGGAAAAAGAGTAACTGTCGAGCGATCGCGCATTGCGGCCGTGGGCTTCGATCCGACTATCGTTGCGGCAACTCCGATCGGCGGCCTGCACGTTCTGGCCGGCTTGCGCGACGGAAGCCGCTTGCTCATCAGCCAACTCGCGGGCACTGCGAAACAGATGAATTTCACGATGGCTGATCGAACTGTATGGACTCTGTCGGGTGATTCGCTGGTGGCATTACAGCCGCTATCCGGCAAGGCGAAGTTTTTGTCGGATCTAAAGGCCGAGGGCTACAAGCACCTGCCGTTCCTTAGCCAGTCATGGCCCTATCACAACGACGCGAACGTCGCCGGGACGCAATTACGGGCCGGCGGTCATCCATATGCCAAGGGCATTGGTATGCACAGCGCCGCGCGGCTGACCTATCGTCTCGACGGCCATTATCGTGCCTTCGCCGCCGACGTCGCGCTCGACGATCAGGTCAAGGGAAGTGGTGCGGCGATATTCGCGGTCTACATCGACGATAAGCTTGCCTGGAAGAGCAAAGTGGTTCGCGGAAACATGCAGCCAATCCCCGTGCAGATCAATACCGCAGGCGCGAAGCGGCTCAGTTTGCTCGTCGAATTCGCGGAGCGCGGGGACGAATTGGATCGCGCTAATTGGCTGGACGCGCGATTGGTCGATTAATACGGGATCCTCAGTTCTTGCCAGGCGGAGGATCGCCTTATGCCCCGTATTTTCCGAGTCGACCAGCATTGGCCAACGCCAAAGTCATCAGATACTTTGCCTCGAATTGCCCCAGCCCGCCGCGTAGGCACTCGCGTTCGCTAAAGGATTCCGACAGGTCGCTACGGCAGATGTCCGACAGCAGCAGTGTCGGCACCGGGTGCCAGCTGTGGTTGCGCAGCCGGCTAGGCGTGCTATGGTCGCCGGTAACGATCAGTACGGTGGGCTCGAGCGCCATGACGCGCGGCAACGAGGCATCCAACTCTTCGATTCGCTGCACCTTTGCCTGAAAGTTGCCGTCTTCCCCCGTGCTGTCGGTGTACTTGAAATGGAGAAAGAAGAAATCGAAGTTGTCCCACTGCTCTTCGAGCAGTGCCATCTGTTCATCTAGCGTTTGTGCGCTGCCGACCAATTGCATTCCGACGAGACGGGCCAATCCTTTGTACATCGGATACACTGCGATCGCGGCAGCTCGCAGGCCGTAGACATCCTCGAATGTCGGTAGCGACGGTCGTGCGGAAAAACCGCGCAATGTCAAACCGTTTGCCTTGGGTTGATCGGCGAGCAATCGCTGAGCCTGTGCCACAAACTCGGCGGCCACTTCGGCGGTTTTGGCGCTCTCGGGTCGGGATGGCTGCGGCGCCAAAGGCGCGACGCCAGTGGCCTGCGGATCTGTGTCGTGTACGTCGCCTCCCAATCCCGCGGCCCGAAATACAACGACGAAGCGATGTTCCTTCACCGGTTCGACAAATACTTCCAGGCCGGGAATCTTCACCTGTCGCAGTTTGATGGCCAGCGGAGCGCTTTCCTCGCTGCTGATCCGGCCGGCGCGCCGATCGCTGATCAGCCCGGCTTTGTCGAGCGTGCAAAAGTTGCCTCGTGCTGCCACATCGTTCGGCCCCAGCTCAAAGCCGATACCCGTGGCCTCGAGTGCTCCCCGGCCAATGACATATCGCAATGGGTCGTACCCGAACAAAGCCAAATGTCCGGGTCCACTTCCAGGAGTAATTCCCGGCTTGACGGGCGTGCTGAGCCCCAGGACTCCTCGCCGCGCCAGCACATCGAGCCGTGGCGTCAGGGCGGCCTCGAGTTCCGTCAGACCGCCCGATTCAAATGGCAGACCACCGAGTCCATCGGCCACAATCATCACGATCTTCGAGTCGTTCTGCGTGTGCAAGCTGCGCGTTAGTTCGTGCATGTCCATATTCAGTTCCTCGGTCAATGACAGCCAGTTGCCCCACCGCAGGAAGCGGCGGCCAGGCAGCCAATACTTCGCACAACGCGCCGTCGCGAGGTGTCGAAGCAATCGGCGGGCATGCAGCGATACGTGTGACGCCGGCGCATCCCAAGGGCGCGAGCGCGTCGGCGGCGTGCCTCCTTTGGTATCAGAATCGGCTCGCTTGGCAAGTCGAAATCCTGGAACCTCGGTCCGGCATCGAGTACCATCACGGCGGACCGGTCCGCCGCAAGCGTGCCATGGGCTGATACCCGGCGGACGCATCGGATTCTGCCAGCTTTAACACTGCGCCAGTGCAGGATTCTCTGAAATTGCCGGACGGCGACCGGAGATCGTACAGCATGATTTTTTGATTTTAGGACCGCAAGGATGGGAATTGAGCTCACTTGGCTAGGCCACGGGACTTGGTCGATCGTTGTAGAATCGAACAGCACGGGCAAGCACACTATTCTGCTCGATCCTTTTCTAGACGACTCTCCGTCCGCGCCTGTCAAGGCCGCCGATGTGGCGGCAGATTATATTCTGATTTCGCATGGGCACTTCGATCATGTGTCCGATGCGGCAAAAATCGCCAAGCGGACCGGGGCGCTTGTGATCTCGAACTTCGAGATCTGCGAGTGGTTGGCCAAGCAAGGAGTACAGCGTACGCATCCGCACAATTTGGGTGGCGGATCGTCACATGATTTCGGCCGAGTGCAACTAACGCTGGCGCATCATAGCTCGATGTTGCCCGATGGAGCGTACGGCGGCAATCCTGCGGGCTTTTTGCTGTCGACTGCGGGGCGCAAGGTGTATTTCGCGTGCGACACCGCACTGTTCTACGACATGAAGTTTATTGGCGAGCAGGGGATCGACGTGGCCGTGCTACCTATTGGCGACCAATTCACGATGGGGCCGGTGGACTCAATTCGCGCGATCCAACTCATTCAGCCGAAGATCGTAGTGCCTGCGCACTACGACACCTGGCCGCCGATCCATCAAAATGCCGCCGCCTGGGCCCAGCAGGTGCTCGCCGAGACCACGGCGGAGCCGCGCGTGATATCGCCCGGCGAGAAGATTGTCCTTAACGCATTGTAAGGAGTTTTGTCCAATCGATTGCGCGCCGCGATCAGCGCCGGCCAGCGGAGGTAAGTCAATGCTTAGTGGGGAGCTTGTGCGCTATTTCTTGCGTGCACGTGACGTCGGTTTTGCTGGTAACGGTGAAAGTTCGCTCCACCGGAATCTACTTTTTGGCTACAATTCTCTGCGTGGATCAAATTCGTCCTGTGAATATGTCCTGAACATGGGGGTGTCGTATGGCATGGCTGCAAGTTTCAAGCAGGGTCCGTGGAACCGTTGGCATTGTCATTCCCACGCTGGTTGTGATGGCCGCGGCGCACACCGCGATGGCCGAAACCGAATTGCGGTGGAAATTCAAGCAGGGAGACAAGACTCAGTACGAGATGAAGATGGAGATGACCCAGGATACCAAGGCGGGCGATACCCCCGTCCAAGCCAAAATGAGCCAGGTCATGGACATGACTTGGGAGGTCAAGAGCGTCGCTGACGATGGCACTGCCACGTTGCACCAGACGATCGACCGAATTCGGATGGAGATGACTATGCCCGCGGGGGCTGGGGCAGACTTCAAGTTTGATTCTCAGAATCCGGAGCAGGATAAAGTGCCTCCCGGCATCGCCAAAACTTTTGCCGCCATGGTGGGAAAGCCCTTCGTGCTGACGGTCACACCAAGCGGCGAAGTGAAGGACCTGAAATCTCCCGAAGGCATGGTGGCGGCTCTCAAGGGGAGCGCCGTCGGGGGCGCGGTGACCGAGGATTCCCTCAAGCAAATGATCAGTCAGAGCATGATGCCCTTTCCGGCCGAGGCGGTTTCCACAGGCGCGACCTGGGAAAAGTCGGCAGAACTCCCCGCACCCCCGTTTGGCAAGCAATTGACCAAAACAGAATACAAATTCGTGGGCGAAGAAACTCACGATGGAAAGAAGCTTGACAAGATCGACGTCACGTTAGACGCCAAATTCGAGACGAGTGAAAACGCGCCGACGAAGATGAAGATCAAGAGCAACGAGGCTGGCGGAGAGGTTCTGTGGGACAATGAGGCCGGCCACCCGGTGACATCCACGATCGACAGCAAAATGACGTTCGAACTTACGATCGGCGGCATGTCGATCGAGCAGGATGTGACGACCAAGGTGATGATGAATCTCGTCGCGCCGTCGAACGCTCGCGAGTTGTAGTGCGATCGATGAGAGATCGGTAACCGAATCCGCTGCCAGGTAGTTGTCCCACCCAAACGTGGCGTGGCCTACGGTCGGCTGCCGACGATTGCAAGCAGTCGGTCCAAGAGCGGGACCTGATCCGCGTGCAGAAACTGCTTGGCCAGGTCGAGCGAGACAAATTCCGCCCGGTCGACTTCCCAGCTTGCGCAGCGCGGTATCGCAGCGGGTGGTGCAGGTCCGGCAAAGCAAAAGATTTGCTTGCGGCTTTTCGTCAACGTGACCGAGCCCAGCGAGATAAGTCCGCCCGCCTCGACGCCGGTTTCCTCAGCGCACTCACGCCTCGCCGCCCGTTCAAGGTCTTCCCCTGCGTTGGGCAAACCTTTGGGAATGCTCCACGGCGCGCGGCGGTTGTAATTGCCCGATGGGTGGACGAGCAATACTTCCCAGTCGTCCTCGCCGTGCCGGTAGAGGAGCACGCCGGCAGATTGCTTCATGTCGGCAGTCTAGCAATCGCGGCGTCGCAGGATCAAACACAGAGATAAACAACGAGTGCGATTCGACGTGCAGCCCGATAGCAGCGAGCACCCGCCCTGACAGCAGAGCTATTCACGGTGCGTACTTCGTGGCCACGCACCGCCCACGAACATCAACAGGCCTAGGCAGACAAGCGGCCGAGGTCCGGAATCCGGCGCGGTCAATGCGTGTGAAATGTCAGGAGAGTTTCCGTTCATGAACTCCCTGCCCGCCCTCCCACCGGACCGGAGTCTGTCGCGTAACAGAACTCCGGTCGGCGTCCGCACCTAATGCGCTTCACACTTTGTCGCAGTAGAAAACAAAGATTCCATGCGACCATTTAGTAGCCTGACAGCCGTCCCTGGCTGATGACGTGTGCTTCCTACTTCCGGCGACGTCGTGCGGCCAACGCCAGCCCGACAACTCCGATTCCGGCCAACACCATCGTGCTAGGCTCTGGAATAAAGACCGAGGCATTACCGCCGAAAGTGCCCGCACCGGCAGCGGTGGCTGCGAGGAACAGCAGAGCCTGTTCATCGCCATTGGTGGCAAGACCGTTGCCGTCACCGGGCGTATTCCACGAGCTGAACGTCAGGGAGAAGTTCTTCTCGCCGTTGGCGAAGGTCAGAAAATCGGACGAATAGGTGACCACGACGCCTGCCGTTGCAGTGTCTGCCGTCATTTGTGGGGCACTGTTGCCCAAAATGCCGATCAAGGTCGAATTCGTAAAGGTGATCGTTAGCAGATTGTCCTTTGCGCCAAGACCTTCTCCGGCCGGCGTGTCGCGAATGAGGCTGATCGAGTTGGGGAGGGTGCCGGCGCCGGTGAATGTTTGCGTGGCGACCGTTCCACCGAAGCCGGTTATAACCGGACTAACGGTGCTCGACGTCATGCTCAGCGTGGCTTGTTGAACGCCCTGCAGGTCCGCGGGGAGCCCGCCCAGGGTGAGGTACGTAAAGTTGACAGGGATAGCGGCACCCAAGGGGCCACCCGTGGAAGTTCCGAAGTCTGTTTCTGGACTGTTTGTGTTCAGCGCGAACAGGTTGCCGCCCGGCGACGCCTCGGAGAATTGGGCGAAGCTCGCGGGAGTGGCACTAGCGGTTGACGCAGAGCCGATAACAATTGCGCCCGAGAAAATAGCGGCGCATAGACAGACAATTCGAGTGTCGAGCATCGAGAAAAACCTCACGGTGTGTACCTACCTAGTTGAATCCGAGTGACGTAAAGAGTGACTAACGCAACTCTTTTTCGGATTTCACTAGCTGGCCAACCGCGGGTTTTAGAAGAGCGGGCGCACGGTGTGCCCGACCGGGGCCGATTTTAGGGGTGCATTCCATTCCTGTCAACGAAAAACTCAATTGCTTTCAAGGGGCACCATCCGAGGTGCCAAGGGATGACGGGGCCCCGGTGAGTAGCCCCGTTGGCCATCCGGGCCCCAATCCTGATGATTTTTGGCCCGATTTCCGATCCCCTTCTTCTAGAGCCTGGGCGAGGCTTTGTCATGCCGTGCTCCAGGACGCCTCAGATCATCGGAGAAAGCCCCCAATTACCAGGCCGCATTTGGGCCTCTGACAACAAACTGATACGTCGAGGGGCCGGACTGGTCCGTGGTCGGCTGCTTTTCCAATCCTACAAAGCGTGGGGCAAGGCGGGGCGGTCTATACGTAAGCTGGGAAGGACGCGTCGCATTCCCAGCCTGCCAAACATCCCGAGTTTGGCATCTTTTGACCGGCAAGATGCTTGGCATGCCGTTCGCAAATAGGACGGCGGCAGCGCGGCTTGGCTAGGTAATCCGGCCGACAATGCGAACGCTCCTCCTGGCGCTCATTTGGCATCCGGACGGAACTAAAGCCTCTCGACACTAAATGCCCCTCAATAACTTTCAACATTCGCGCCTCGACGTGCGGTCACCCCTCTCAGGAGTCAATAATGTTTGCAACGCCCGGCTATGTAATTGCCCACAACTGTCCTGCAGGCCTGTGGCAGATCAGTTCCCCCTCGGGCCATGTTCTTTTCGAGTCTGCTTGTCGGGACGAGGTCGAGGCCATCTGTGTTCGCTTGAACCGGCGTCTTCGCCGCCGCCGAGCGCACCCCTCTCGATCGTCGCGGCCCCGCGTGGTATTTAGCGCGAAGCCTTGCGCTGCAGTCGATTTTGCAAAGGTGGTGGTTGCGCATGCCTTCGTCTAAGATTGCCGCACACGGTTTCGCCGATCAAAAGCCGGCCTGCACCGGTCCGTTATCCGTCGCGCCTGCACGCGTTGAGTGTTTTCATGGGAATCTACTCACGATTCATCTTGCCGCGGGTGCTAGAATTCGCCATGAGCCAGCCGCAGGTGATGCGCGAGCGCCCCACGGCTCTGGCCGAGGCGCATGGTGATGTGCTCGAGATCGGTTTCGGCACCGGTTTGAACCTGGCCTGTTATCCAGACGGAATTACGAGCCTCACGTTGCTCGATCCCGTGTCGATGCTCGACACTCGCGTCGCCGAGCGCATCGGAGCGGCCAAGATGCCGATCACCGTGGCTCGAGGGGATGGTGCCTCGCTCCCCTTCGACGCTGGTCGGTTCGACTGCGTGGCCAGCACATGGACGCTGTGTACGATCCCGGATGTCGAGGCGGCAATTCGAGAAATACGACGCGTATTGAAGCCGACGGGCCGCTATTTGTTTTTGGAACACGGCCTCAGCGTCGATCCGCGTGTGGCACGCTGGCAAGATCGGCTCGATCGCGTACACGGCCTCTTCACAGGCGGTTGCCACGTAAATCGTCCGATCGATCGCCTGATCACCGCGGCCGGACTATCGATCGAACGGCTCGATCGCTTCGTGCTGGCCCGTACGCCCCAGTATTTGGCCGCTCACTATCGAGGTATCGCAACAGTGGCATAAGCTTGCCAGCCAGAGTACAAAATGGCTGTGGAGCAATGTCCGGCCAGCGAACGCGGGTCGGTAGCTGCGCAATATCTCCGTGAGGAACCTGTCAATGAGCTTCGATCGAAATACGTATCTGCTACGCGCCGCGGGCATTCTTTCAGTTGTCGCGTTGGCAACGGCCGTGAGCGCGGTCGAGCCACTGCCGTTGGTCAGCGGCGTCGAGTTGCAGCCAGTTCGGGCGCAGGTAGATCGTGTTGCTCAAGCACTCGAGTTGGCAGGAGCACCGCTCACGCCCGAGCAGCAACAGTCGCTCAAAACGGCTTACGCTGAGCAGGATGCGGAGAAGAGCCTGGCCGAGATTCAGTCCGTTCTGGACCCGCTCTGCCTGGCGGGGGTCACGATCAATCCGGAAAGCCGCGTCAAGGTTGCCGCAGGGCAGGCTGAGAAGAATCTTGTGCAACACGGCTGGCGTGTGTTTCTCGTCAAAGTTGCCAACGAAGCCGGCGTTACGGCCCCGCTGCGCGTCACCAGCCCCAACGCTGCTAAACTTCACAAATCCTCTAGCGGCAATCCGGCGCCGCCCCAATCGATCACTCCACAGGATGTCGGCGAGCGATGGCTCGATGTGCAATTAACCACCTCTCAGCCTCTCAACAAGGAATTGTCGGGCTTGCCGCTCGAGTATCGATTGATCGAACTCTACAGTCGCGATGTCGGCCAGCGCGAAGCAAAGCTGATGTTCGACGTTGGGCAAGGAACCCAAGATCTTGGCTTTCGCAACGAGCTGAACGTCCTCTTTAATTGTGAGCCTGCCGTGCATGTGGCGTTGGAAGTTTTGGATGTCGACGGCCAGCCGACGACCGGGCAATTCGTCTTTCGTGACCAATTGGGGCGCGTTTATCCGTCTCGGGCGCGGCGCATGGCACCGGACCTCTTTTTCCACGATCAGATTTATCGCCACAGCGGCGAGACTGTGCTGCTGCCCCCCGGTAAGTTCACGGTGACCTATTCACGCGGGCCGGAGTATCGGATTCTAACTCGCGAGATCGAAGTTCCGCACGCAGCCACGCATCGCGAAAGCTTTCGCCTTGAGCGGTGGATCAAGCTGGCCGATCACCGATGGTATTCCGGCGATCATCACGTCCATAGCGCCGGTTGCGCGCACTACGAATCGCCAGCCGAAGGAGTGCAGCCCGAGGATATGATGCGGCATATTCAGGGCGAAGATCTGAATATCGGCTGCGTATTGTCGTGGGGACCGTGCTGGTATTTTCAGAAGCAGTATTTCGAAGGCAAAGTCAGCGCGCTCTCGACTCCTACCAACTTGATGCGATATGACGTCGAAGTTTCCGGGTTCCCTAGTTCGCACTGCGGCCATCTGTGCTTGCTGCGATTAAAGGAAGACGATTATCCCGGCACAACCAAGATCGAAGAGTGGCCCAGTTGGGATCTGCCTGTGTTGAAGTGGGGCAAAGAGCAGGGGGGCATCGTTGGCTACTCGCACAGCGGCTGGGGACTGCAAGTTCCGGCAACGACGCTACCCACCTACGACATGCCCCCCTTCGACGGCATCGGGGCGAACGAGTACATCGTGGACGTCGTTCACGATGCGTGCGACTTCATTTCCGCAGTCGACACCCCGTTCGTATGGGAAATGAACATCTGGTATCACACACTCAACTGCGGCTACACGTGTCGCATCAGTGGCGAGACGGACTTTCCCTGTATCTACGGCGAGCGTGTCGGGCTGGGCCGCGCCTATGTCAAACTGAAGGGGAGCGCCGACCAACCCCTCAATTACGACGAATGGGCCCTAGGTATTCGCGACGGTCGCAGCTATTGCACCGATGGGCTGGCGCATTTGTTCGACTTTACTGTCAACGATCTCGGGGTCGGCGAGCCTGGGGCCGGGGGCCGGGCCAGCAAGTTGGCCGTCAAGGCGGGCGACAAATTGCCAATACGCGTCCGCGCCGCGGCGATGCTTGAAGAAAAGCCGCGCGATGACATTCGCCGCCGCAAGCTTGATCAGAAGCCGTATTGGCATGTCGAGCGGGCTCGCGTCGGTGAATCGCGCAAAGTACCGGTCGAGTTGATTGTTAACGGTCGCGTCGTCGAAACACGCGAAATCGAGGCCGACGGTCACATCGCCGATTTGCAATTCGATTACGTCCCGCAAGCGTCTTGTTGGATCGCCCTGCGCGTCTTCGCCGCGGCGCATACAAATCCTGTGTTTGTCGAAGTCGACAAAAAGCCGATTTGTGCCAGTCGTCGCAGCGCGCAGTGGTGCCTCGATGCGGTCGACGTGTGCTGGAAGCAAAAGGTGCGCAATACGCGCGAAAGCGAGCAGCCCGCGGCCGCCGCGGCTTATGAGGTGGCGCGGCAGGCCTATCGCAAGGCTCTGGCCGAGGCGCCGGCCGAGTGAGACTCCTCCCCCGGGCAAGCGAATGACCTTTGTGCGAACCTGATATGCCCGACCGGTGTCGATTGTTCTGTCGGGTTAGCAGGCTGAATTCGTACCTTGACTGCGTCGGGTTAGACCAGCCAACAGCGAGAATTTGCTTGACCCTTTTGAGGGCGTTTGCATAGTATGCACTGGTCGCAGGTGTCGTGGGCTAACGTGGTCCCGACCGGACTAGAGGCCCGCCGAGAAGCCGGTTCTGGAATCGGCAGTCCAGCGGGGAGGCTCTAGAGGAAGGAGGTGGTCCCTATATGTGTAGTCCATTCCAGAGGTGGCTCGTCTGACGCATCAGCCGACGGGCTGCTGATGCTTCTTTCGGGAAGCGCGTCAGGCAGCCGATTCTGACGAGTCTTTAAGAAAGCAGCCGACCGTTCGCGGTCGGCTGCTTTCGTTTCATAAGCTCTATGCCCTCAGCCGCGCAATTTGCTTGCCGCACTGGCGGCATTTTGCGAGGATTGACAGCGAGGGCCGGTGTCAATTTAGGCATCGCAGCGATGCGAGGCCGAAGGAGTTCCTGCCGATGACGCGGTTCGCTTTCTCGTGGAGCAGCTTCCCGGGTGTCAACGCAGTGGTCTGTGGTGCGGTGATAGTTGGCATGTCCGCAGCGCAGGCGACGGCACAGTCTGCCGCTGCATCGCCGGCACAGGTTCGCAGCGGCGGACAAGCCGCTGTTGAGCGAATCGGGCGCACCGATCCGGCGATTCGCCTTGGGCTGGGCTCCTCCGCGGCCATATCGCCGGTGCCCCAACTGTCGTTCTATGCGTTCCCGTTCGTTTCGGTCTTCGGCCCGCCGGCGCCAAATCTAGGGTATCCCCAGCCCCTGGGTCATCAGATCATTCCGACTGGGCCTAATGGTTACATTTATCGACCGGTTGCGAACCTGGGCGATTTTCTCCAACGTGCCGTCGCGGCGCTACGTGAGGCGAATTATGCCCAAGTGCTGGTTGAGCTCGATCCGCTGTTGACAGAGACGCCGGACGATGGCGACGTGTGGCTGCTCCGCGCCCAGGCGATGTTCGGTCTGGCCGATTACGGCAAGGCGGCCGAATCGCTGCACGTGGCGTTACGGGTCTTGCCGCGTGAGGAATGGGGCCGGCCCATCGTCAAACGGCGCGACTATTTTCGCTCGCCGGAGGAATACACTGCCCGCCTGCGTGCGCTAGAAAGTTATGTCCGCCTGCATCCAGACGTCGGAGCCGGTCACTTTCTGCTGGGCTACCATTACGGGTACCTCGGCCGTGCGACGGAAGCCGAACGGGAGTTGCAAACGGCGCTCCAGCTCATGACCGGCAGTGACGAATTGGCCCACGCGCTGTTGGCCCCAGCCGCAGATACCTCAGCGGCGCCCAGGCCGCGACCGGGTCTGTTGCTAGACGAAGAGTTGCCACGCACTCAAGGCCCGCGAGAGTTCTGAGGGACGCGAGAGCTCTGAGAGAAATGATAGATGATGAGGGCAAATTGATTAATAACGACTGCGCGCCATAAGAACGCGCCTCGGCCACTCATCAGTCATCATTGGGCACGCATCATTCTCTTCACTGCACGCCCTGCGGATACAGCGGCATGTGGCGATAGTAGATTTCGAGCATGTAGAGCGACAAGCAGGTCACGTACAGCCGTCCTCCCTGATCACGCACGGCCCAGGCATCTGGACTCTTGCCCTTCGGGTCCCAGCTTCCCTTCTCTGGTCCGTTCTTCTCCTGATTTTCGACGAGCATATGGGCTAGCGCATCGTTCCAGCGCTTCCAATGATCGCCGCCGAAGTGATGCATGACCTGCGTGCCGTAATACCAGTAGTAGACGTCGCGCTCTAACCAGGTGGGGAGATGGCTGCCAAGGTATTCGACGCCAGCCACTAGCTTCGGGTCGTACTGGGTCCAACCTAGATACTGTCGGCAGAGCAGCGCTTCGGCCGTCATCACGGGATCTGGATGCTGGCCGACCTGGTAGCCATACAGGACTCCGTCGGTCGTTACCTTGTCGAGATACGTGCCGACGCGATCAAGTGTCTCTTTGGGCACGTCCAGGCCGGCCATCCGCGCGCTCTGCAGGGCCATTACCATCCAGCCGGTTACCGAGGTGTCGCTGTCCATGCGCGGCCGATAGCGCCAGCCGCCAAGAGAATCTTGCGCCTCTACACAAAACTGCACGGCCTTTTCGGCCACCAGACGCAAGTGCGAATCTTTGGTCATGCCGTACAACTCGCAGACGGCGATCGTGCACTGGGCATGTGTATACAACCAGTCCTGGCGGTTCCCTTGATAGAAGTTGCCGTCAGGTGCCTGCACACTCAGTAGGTACTTAATTCCGTTAGCAACATTCTTCTTGTACTGCCCGGAATTATGCGTGTTGCCGTGCCCCTGAAATGCCAACAGCGCCATGGCTGTCGCGGCTTCGACGTTCTCATTGTAGGCGCCGCCGCTGTACGGGCCCTTCAGGCTCCATGATCCGTCGGGCCTTTGCTGCCGGGCGAGGAAGGCCAGCCCGCCCTGGACGCCCCCCTCCGTGATTGTGTTACCGCCATAGCGCCCCAGTAGCGATTGTCGGCTTCCTTCCTGCCGCCCGGAAAGTGCTAAGCCAATCGTCGGCGCCATTAGCGCCGCCGCGGCCGACGAGCCGTCGAGCGAGATCTCTGGCTGTTTGGGCGCGGCAAAAGGATCCTCGACCGAATTGAGATCCGTGGGCGTGATCATCATCTTGTCGGCATGATCCGGGGCGGTTGTGCCCGAATCGATCGTCGGGTCGAGCAGTTGGTCTCCTAGTCGATCGGAATAGATCGGATCGATCTCGAACGAGTCGCGGCCCAGATTCATGCGTGGCGCCGCAAAAATCAAACCTAGGATGATCAACATCAACATATGGACTAGGGCGCTTACCAGCCACGGTGGCGCTGCCCGGTAGGCCAAGTCCTCGAAGGAATCATCAGAGGTCTTATCATCCTTTCGACGTCCGGTTTCAGGCGGGATGACGCCGGCCGCCGGACGCGCCGTGGGCACGAGCGGAGCCTGGGCCGCTGTTGGATTCGTACGAGTGCCCGCAGGATCCGCAGCGCCGCTCGGCGCTGCGGTCCGCGAATTGGCCCCTTGAGAAATGTGGACTTCGGCAACTGTAACTTGCTGCATCGAGGCACGTGGATTTGCCCCTACGCGTGGCGGTGAGGGCGAGGCCGCCCGCACAGGTGCTACGCTGCCATTCGCGCCGCGCGGCATAGGCACCACAGGAGGCGCAGGCGGCGGTCCGACAGGCAGGCTGCCTGGGCTGGTGACGCCGACAGGAATCGATAACCAAACATTGCCTTTATCCGGGCCTGTGCTCGCCTGTGCGTCCGCGGCAGACGTACCACCCGACACTTGCTGGGAAGGCACGAGGGACGTGGCTGGCGGGCTGTGAACGTAGCCCGGCTGAGGTACGGACGGAGGCTCAGCGTAACCGCGCACCGGAGGCGCGGGCAGGGGCGGTCCTTGCAACGGCAAGGAGTCCGAATCCGCCATGAGCAAGTCCCTCTGTCCGAGTGCGGTCGCCCACGATCACTTTCAGCGACAACAGACGTGATTTGGCCGGCGTCGCGGACAGGCCGCACCTCATTAATGGGCCGAAACGGCCCACACATTCCACTGTACCAGCGTGCCTACGGTCGAGCAAGAAAGTACAAGCAGCAGAGCCATTTGCGGCGACCTGGCGAGCGAAATGCGCCTGCTGAAATGGGATCGCCCGGGCGGATTATACCAGCTGTGCCTAATGCCGGGCTCCAATCAAGCGCCCTGGGTCCGAATTTGTGCGCATATGAAGAACGATGTAGGCCTTTGGGTCATCATAGGAGCGGTGTAGAGACCGCATATGATGGCGGTGCGATGCCGAGGACCCTTTCATTGACGCAGCATTAATTCTCAACCGTTGCGACCTGATCGTGCGACGGATGTGTCTATGCGAGTCTGGACTCAACTGACACTCAACTGACGAAGTCCTGGCAATTCGGCCCCCGCCTTGCCCACTGCCGGTCGAGAGTGGTATACTTCCGCAGTCGCATGTCGTCGTCACTGTCCCCGACTGGGACTAGGCGACTGGCCAGCGACCACCTCA